>JAGGZE010000165.1 GCA_021162205.1 bacterium | reverse complement strand
AGCTTTTAGTTATTTTTATTATGGAGGAATATAAATGATTTTACGCAGGCAAACCGAAAAAACAGCAGGGCAAATTATATGGCTGGGTTTTTTTATTCTGCCGATAATCGGATTTTCGTTTGCATGGTGGTTCAGATTTAAATCGGGACTTTTTCAAGTAATCGATTTGCAGCCATACGATGAATATAAAATCCCGATTTTGATTGTAGCGTTTTTCTGGGTATTCGCATTCGGTATGCGAAATATTCATCATCCCGAATTGCAAATCGGGAAATGGCGCGAGTTTGTCAAAATCACAGGAGCATCGATTATTGCACTGATTTTCCCGATGGCAATTTCATTCACATATCGAGGATATTTTTATTCGAGACTCGTTATGGCTCTCGGCTCGATTTTCACTCTCGCATTATGTTTCATATATAAAGAGTCCGCCAAGATAATTTTGAAAAAGCTCGTTCTCAAAAGAATTGGCGTCGCTAAAAAATTGATAATCGGCTGCGGCGAATTCGCTGAGAAAGTTGTCGATGCCATAAGAAAGGACCCGCTTACAGCAGCAGGACTTGTGGGAATGGTATCGCTTCCAGGAGAACGCTGCACAGCAGAACTGTCATATCTCGGCGATGTCGAGGATATTCGGAAACTATTGATAGAAAAAGGATTCGACGAAGTGATTTTGGCAAATCCACAAACCGATGAGGATACGATTCTCAACATCATTTACGAATGCCGAAAGGAACAGGTTCAATTCGAGCTTGTCCCGCAATACTGGCATCTTTTGAGAGGACACATAACTGTCGAGGAAATCGGTGAATTGCGAGCGACAGCTTTTGCCGATTTGGCTCTTAAAAGCTGGCAGAAAATTGTTAAGCGAATTATCGATATTTCAATATCGACAATCTCGATTATTTTATTCTTGCCGATTATTATAACTGTTGCATTTGCGATAAAACTCACGAGCGAAGGTTCGGTGTTTTTCAGGCAGGAACGAATCGGCAGAAACGGCAGAAAATTTAAAATGATGAAATTCAGGTCGATGTATAACGATGCCGAGAAGCGTCTTAAAAAATATCTCGATAAAAATGAAGCTAGCGGACCGATATTCAAGATAAAACACGACCCGAGAATAACTCCTATCGGGAAATTTCTGCGAAGATTTTCAATCGATGAACTTCCACAGATTTTCAATGTTTTTGCCGGACAGATGTCATTAGTCGGTCCTCGTCCTCCTCTCGAGCGCGAAATTATAAAATATAAGAATTGGCAACTTAAACGAATCGATGTTACGCCGGGAATGACAGGTCTATGGCAGGTCTCGGGCAGAAGCGACCTTCCATTCGATAAAATGGCTGAATTAGATATATATTATATCGAACACTGGTCGATTTGGATGGATATTAAAATTTTGTTTAAGACGATTCCAGCGGTTTTATCCGGCAGAGGAGCATATTGACAATTTAGCGATTTCCTCGTCTTCTGCGATGACCGGCTATTCGTATATTTTCATCTAAAAAGTTATTCTCACATTCTAAATCGACAGGCTCGTTCGCAGTAATGATGAGTTTCCTTTGCTCGACAAGAGCATAGCCAACAATTTTATGAGCTTCACGAAGAATTCTCCCCATAGTTGCGCGGGAGATTTTCATTCTCTCGGCAGCGGATTCCTGGTCGAGTCCCTCGATGTCGTGAAGCCGAATCGCCTCGAGATGGTCGAGCCCCAGCGTAACAGCAGGTCCTTTCGGTGGACAAATTGGAATAAAACCTAAAAGTCCACCAGGGCATCTCACTTTTCTATATTTCGATGGTCGTGAAATTTTTATCCTCCTAAATTTCCAGTGAACTGAAAAATAACTTTTCTATTTCTTGGACGAATATCGAATTCGCAGAAAACGATTTGCTGCCAGGTTCCTATCGCGAGTTTGCCATTTATCACGGGAATTGTGATAGATGTTCCCACAAGCGATGACCGCAAATGCGAATGACCATTGCCATCGCCCCAGGTGGCATCGTGATGATAATGTCCTCGTGGAGCGATTTTGCTCATCATTTCGGGGAAATCTCGTCGAAGACCAGGTTCATATTCGATTGTGATTATCCCACAGGTCGAGCCGACAGCAAATATTAGAATCGAACCATTATCCGCACCGATTTCATTTAAAAAACTTTCGATGTCATCGGTGATATTGTATATCTCATCGGATTTTGTTGAAATCTCGATTTTACTGTTTTGAATTTTGAGGTCGGTCATTGTCCATCATCCTATATATTGAAATATTTATTGAAAATTTTATTCCTTAATTCGAACAATTCATCGGATATTTGCTCATTAATGGAAATTTGCAAATAATAACTATTATAATCCTTTCTTGCATTATTAAAGTGCTTAAGGCACAATTATGAATTATTATGTCTTTTTATTTCTTCATGGTCGTATCCATCAATAATCTCACTTTGCGATTACAGTTCGGCTACATCTGTTGCATAAGCTCCGCCAGATATATGAGCCGCAATTCTGTGGATGTCGGGTTTTTCGATAACTCCTCGCTCGGTTACAATCGCAGAAATATATTTTGAAGGAGTAATATCGAATGCAGGAGTGTATGCCCTCGCATTTTTTGGTGCGATTCTTTTTCCGCCGAAATTCAGCACTTCATCCTGAGCACGATATTCGATTTTTATTTTTTCGCCATCGAGTAGCGATAAATCGAATGTGCTTGACGGTGCCGCTACAATAAATGGAATCCTATGCTTACTCGCCGAAATCGCAAGCGAATAAGTCCCTATTTTATTCGCAGTATCACCATTTCGCACAATTCTATCAGCCCCGACAATCACCACATCGACCATTTCTTTAGCCATCAAAAACGCTGCCGAACTATCCGTGATAATTTTATATGGAATATTCCATCGTTCGAGTTCCCATGCTGTAAGTCTCGAACCCTGAAGCAGCGGACGAGTTTCATCGACAAAAACTTCCTCGACATACCCACGGCGATGAGCTTCGTAAATAATTCCCAAAGCAGTTCCGACTCCTCCTGCTGCAAGTGTGCCTGTGTTGCAATGAGTAAGCACTCGAACGCTCGTGTCTAAAATATCTGCGCCATTGCGAGATATAGCGAAACTGCATTCCTCTTCCTCGTGAAGTATTCGATGACCTATTTCTAAAATGTTATTTTTTACTTTATCGAGTGTCGATGATTTAATAATTCGAGTCGTTTCTTGAATTCTTCGCAGTGTAACGAATAAATTCACCGCAGTTGGACGGATAACAGCGATTCGAGCGATTGTATCCTCCAATTTTTTATAAAATGACTTAGAACTTCCTCTAAAATTTCGGATACCGATATAGATACCGTAAGCGGCAGCGACTCCAAGCAATGGTGCACCTCGAACCGCAAGAGTATCTATTGCATGCTCTATTTGTGAAAGAGTTTTGATTTCGAGCCATATTTCTTTATGCGGCAATTTCCGCTGGTCGAGTATTTTCAGACAATCCTGTTCAAAATCCCAATACACAGGGCGAAAAATCTTTTCATCGTCCATAATATCCCCCTAATATTTTATATGATAATAAGTCGATATCGAAAGGAAAGCAAGTTTTAAAATTGGTAATTTTGTAAAAAGTGGATTGATAATTTTAAGGCATTACAATAAAAAGTGGCGAACACCCCTAGAAATCGTAGCCAAATTTGAATGAGATAAATTGTGTGTTAAGATTTGAAATTCCCCAGATTGCGTTTAGTGGACCGAGTGGTGTTTCGATACCGATACCTGCACCTGCGCCCCATATAGTTTTGGATTTTTGTGGTGGTTGGTCTTTTACAAAAAGGTTTCCCATATCGACACCTGCTATTAAATAGCTTCGTTTAAATCGTCTTCGTAAATTTATTCGGAATTTCATTCCTGCGGAAAGGATTTCATCGCCGAGCATTTCATCGCCGCGAAAACCGAAAAATTGTTCGCCCGAAGCAATATCGAACTTTTCAAAAAACGGCGGTGTCCCTGCAAGGTAACCGGCTACTCCCCATCCGTGAATTGTCAGCCAATTTATCGTATAATATGCACCGATATGCCCGAAATATTTCGTGAACGATGTCTGCCCGCCTAAAATATCCTGACTGGTTTCAAATGTCAGCGATGTAAAATTCCCGACTGTCGGAAATTGCCGTTTATCATAAGTGTCGATAGTGAGTTTCAATCTTAATTTGTGCACCGTATAGTGTTGAACGCTATCCTCGCTTCTGTCGGGAGTTATTCCGATTTCTCGAGTTTCTATTTCGCTTAAAAATGTGCCGAGTTTTTTCGACTGCATACCGAGTGCGATTTGCCCGCCGACATATTCGACCCAATCGCTGCGAACGATTTCAAAATCGGTGAAATGGTCGTATTTTTCCCGTCTATATCTTCCAGAAATTTTAGCCGTTACAAATGTTTTCCATACTTTATCGGCATTGAGTGAGATATCGACATTCTGCCGCCGTTTTCCACCGAAACCCTCGATACTCGGGCGAAGAGCCGTGCCGAAAAAATTATCATCGAAAATCCCGATACCAGCTTCGGCATCGTTCACATTGTCATACCGTAGACCGAATCGCATTGCGATATTCGGTTTCTCGGAAACCTTGAATGTAAGCACATCGTTGCCATGCTCACCTGTGGCAATATCGAAACTAACCCAATTGAAAAGCCCTGTAGAATATAACGATTCGATACTTCGCTTGATTTTATCATTTCTGAAAAACTCACCCGCATCGGTTTGCAAATGACTCTCGAGAACCCAATCGTGAGTCAATTTATTGCCTATAAACTTTATCCGCTCTATTCGCCCACCATTCAAATACACATAGATTGTATCTTTCGATGAATATATCGTATCCCATTTTGCAACGACATAACCCTGTCGGTAAATTATATCCATCAGTGAATCCAAAAGATTAATTGCAGTTTCATAATCGCCATCGATTTTTATTCTCGATGAAATATCGAGATTGTTGAATATTTCTGTATCGCCATCGATTTGAATAAATGAAAATTCTTGCGCTTTTTTCGCAGATATATAAAGAACATTCGTATCCGATATTGAAAGCGAACAGATAACATTGTCGAACGAACTTTCGTTATCCAACGCATCGGTAATTTTTTCGAGTGAATCCAAAGAATAAACATCGGGGCGAGGTAAATCGAAAGTCGGCATACAGGGGATATTTGTCGCGATAGAATCTATTCGAACTGTTTTCCCTCGATTGTTCACCGAATCGATGATTTTCAAAATTTGTGGAATTGATTTTCTCGCAGATTCCCTGCCGATAGCAATTATTTTTGCAATATCCGAGAAATCGGTCGAACGCCAGCCATTCAGTTGCGGTTCGAGCCATATATCCGATGCCGATTGTTCTTTCGCAATTATATTCTGCTGCATAATTGTCGTTGCCTGCTCACCGACATCGGTAGCATCGTCGAGCTGTTCGGGCGGAATAAATTCGGCTGTCGTATTGATTGCGATGATTTCCGAGCATTCCTGCATTTTCGCCACCTCGATAGGAACAGGCATTTTCAGCCCGCCATCGACACAAAGAATCGACCCGAGTGGAAATGGTGTGAAAATCAATGGCACACTCACCGATGCTCGCATAGACTCGGCAAGATTGCCCGAATTTATAATCACAGTTTCGCCATTGCGAATATCTGTCGCCACACTGCGAAATGGGATTTTTAAATTATCGAAATTTTTCCCATAAAGTATCATAGAGGGAGCGGTAAGCTGAGTAAGAACATCGAGCAATCTTTGAGCAGAGATATAACCCGATGGCATAAACGGTTTCCCTGCGATAAATCTCAATGTTAAAAAATAATTCTCGGAACTTTCACGCTGTGTCAAAAACAGCGATGTTCTTCGTGAAGCATCGGAGAAAAAATCGTTCCAATTCAACGATGTTGCAAGCGATTCCAATTCCGATGGCGAATATCCCGCACAATATAACCCGCCGATTATCGAACCTATGCTCGTGCCAACAACCAAATCGGGAATTATCCCTAAACTATCGAGAATTTCAAGCACACCGATTTGAGCAAAACCTCGCGCTCCACCACCAGATAAAACAAAAGCGATTTTGCAATTTTCATCGCCTTCACCAGCATTTGCCCATTCGTTTTTGGGATGAATTACAATCGTTTCACCGGCATAAGCCAAAAATATCGCAAACAAAATTATTGTAGAAACAAATAATTTCATAGCACCTTTCAGGTGTTCTCTTTGTGCAACTTTCCTTTCGCTTCGCTCAATTCCCTGTTGCACCCGATTAATCAAAATAAATTTTCACATTTAAAAAGAGCCACAGGCGTTCACCCGTTTTCTTCGTGCAACACCCATTCGGGTGTTTTTATCGTGCAACTTTCCTTTCGCTTCGCTCAATTCCCTGTTGCACCTGATTAATCACCTTTCAGGTGTTCTCTTTGCATTGCTTTTCTGATTGCAAAGCAATCATTCATTGCAACGCCAAATTAATCAAATGACCATATCAACACCCATTCGGGTGTTTTCTTCGCAGGCATTTGGCTGTTTTCTGTATGCGATTTTCCTTAAAAATTCCCTGTCGCACCTGCATTATAAAAGTTTTCAAACCCTTTTTCAGAAAAGTTTGAATATTTTCTAACACCCTTTCGGGTATCTTTTATGCGTTGCGTCCCTGTCCCGACAAGTTGGGACATTCCTTTGCAACGCCTGCTCAATCAAAAGAACATTTCAACCAATTAAAAAGAACCGAAGGTTCTTCAGAAAAGTTTGAATATTTTCTAACGAACTTTGTTCGTTAGAAATACTAAAGTTTTCTTGAAGGGGTCTGGGGGAACTTCTTTGCCAAAAGAAGTTCCCCCAGAAAGAACCGAATGGTTCAAAAAGCTTTTGCCTTTTGCACATCGATGAGCGTTTCAAAGAACAATAAATGGACATTTTGCGAATTGCCCCTGCCGTTCATTGTAATGATATGGCGCACCATACTCTTACATATCGATGTTGATGAGGTCGAGGAACCTCGCTCTTACAAAATTTGTGGAGCGCAAACAGAGCAAATTTACGGGGTAATCGAACATCATCATCCCATGACTTTTGCCCTGTATTATTTTATACTCCCTTTTTTTCTCGCTGCAGAATTTTTGCATACTTGGTGAACTCGGCGATAATTTTGCCTGTCCCGCGGACAACACATGTTAGTGGGTCTTCGACAACGAATACGGACAAACCTGTTTCTTTTCGGATTTTCTTATCGAATTTCCTTAGAAGCGAACCGCCGCCTGTCATCACGATACCTCTATCGACAATATCTGCGGCGAGTTCCGGTGGAGTTTGCTCTAATGCCTCGTGGATAGCCTGCATAATCGCCGAGACAGGTTCCTCGAGAGCTTCGCGGATTTCGACAGAACCGACCACGACAGTTTTCGGCAAACCCTCGATAAGGTCTCTGCCCTTGACATCCATTTTCAATTCCTCATCTAATTTAAATGCACTGCCGATTTGCGTTTTGACCGATTCAGCGGTCTGCTCACCGATTAGAAGATTATATTTTTTCTTGAGATATGCGATAATAGACTCGTTCATTTCATCGCCGGCGATACGAATCGATGTATTATTGACGATACCCGATAGCGAAATAACTGCTATTTCCGATGTTCCACCGCCGATATCTATAATCATATTCCCTCGAGCCTGTTCGACAGGGATTCCGACACCGATAGCCGCGGACATCGGTTCATTGATGAGATAGACCTCGCGTGCACCTGCATTTTCAGCGGATTCGGATACAGCACGCCGTTCGACCTCGGTTATCCCAGATGGCACCGATATTACTATTCGCGGTTTGACTAAAAATCTCGTCCGGATAATTTTGCGGATAAATGCTCGAAGCATCTGTTCGGTCATATCGAAATCTGCAATCACACCATCTTTAAGCGGGCGCACAGTTCTGATATGCTCTGGAGTTCTGCCGAGCATTTCCTTAGCCTCGGCACCAATTGCGACAATTTTTTCGGTCTCACTCTCGATAGCCACAACACTCGGTTCGGCGAGAACTATCCCGACACTTTTTATCCATATTAATGTATTAGCTGTGCCGAGGTCGATACCGATATCGTTAGTCAGCATATTGAAAAAACGCAAAAACGACATAAATCCCCCTGAAATTTATTATAATCTATCTTAAAAATTCAAAAAACAAATAATTTTATATTTTTTACTACTTATCCATTCAAGCTTGCAGAAAATTATTCCGAATCTTTCAGAAGAAGTGAGACAACACACAAAAAAAACTTAATAGTTTCAAAATACATACACAGGGTCGCCGACTTTAAGTAAATAATATAATTTTTTCGCTGTATTTCTGGAAACCCTGATACATCCATGGCTGACTCTGCCCCTTCTGTGAGCATTGTAATGAATATATATCCCATTAGCGATTTGAATCGCATATTTTCCGAGTGAACCTGGAACCGCACGAACTCGCAACCTATCCTCGCGTGAAAGCGAATTGTAAAATGAAATCGCTCTCTCGAAACTCACACCACGAGGATATTGAATAAACTTTTTCGGGACTTTCATTCCCTTCTCATACCAGAACCAGTTTGGGCGATGCCACCACGGGTCTTTAATTTTGCGAAGAACTTTCATCTTGCCTGCGGGTGTTTCAAAATCGTATTCTCGTCCCAGCACAAATCTATTTCCCTTACCGACTCCGCACATTCCATCGTAAAGCACCGCATTGCCATCGCGAACCCAAAAATGTCCACTATGCCTATCGATTACAAGATATTTCCCCGTTCGATTCGACATATCGAGTTCGAGTTCGAGTTTTGCAACCCTGTAATGCAATCCCGCCCGAACAATTTCGTTTTCAAAAAAAGCTGATTGTAGATAATCGAGACGATTCGAGAGTATCGAAATTTTATCATTTCCAACACTCGCCATCGATGAATTATCCACAATCCAGAAACCGATTATTAAAACTCCCACAAATGACAGTATCGCTATAATTTTCCAAAACATTCGATTATGCTCGACTTATATATGTTAATGTTCGCGTATCGACTTTAACCAATTCATCGACAGATATAAAAAGTGGCACTTTTATTTCGAGACCTGTTTCCAGCACAGCTTTTTTTGTTGTATTCGAGACAGTATCGCCCTTGACCGATGGTTCGGTCTCGACAACTTTCAGCACGAACGATGCGGACAGTTCGACAGATAGAGGTCGACTATTCCAGAGCTGTATATGATATGTTTCACCCTCTTTGAGAAACCATTTTGCATCGCCGACAGATGTTTTGGGAAATTGGAACTGCTCGTAAGTTTGAGCATCCATAAATACATAACTATCGCCATCAGCGTATAGAAATTGCATATCGCTATTTTCGAGGTCGGGTTCTTCAAATTGCATCTCGGAACTAAACGATTCATCTAAAACATTCCCTGTGCGAAGATTTTTTAATTTTGCACGGACTTTGCCTCTTCCTCTACCTCGTATCGACCGCTGAAAATCGTTTACTTCGTAAGGGTCGCCCTTATAGAGAATTTTGGTCCCTTTCCTGAATTCTACCGCTGAAATCATAAAAACCTCCTGAATTTATCTTTCGACTTTCAAAAATATGCAGTTTTAATATATTAGTCAAGTGAGAAAGCAAAATGTCGAAAAAATAGGGCTATGAACAAAATATCGAACAATAAAATACTCGATGAACGAACTGTGGTTTCGGTCGAGCCGAAATCACCCGCACAAATGGCTGGTATCGAGGTCGATGACATCATCGTTTCGGTGAACGGCGAAAAAATCTGCGATGAACTCGATTGGCAATTTCACACAACCGACGAGGAATATCTCGATATTTTAATCGGGCGAAATGGTCGAACGATACGGGTCGAAATCGAACTCGATTCCGACAATGACATCGGTATTCATCTTGCACCATTGAGAATTAGACGATGCGGCAACCGATGTGTTTTTTGTTTTATCGACCAGTTACCCAAAAATTTGCGCAATTCGTTATATTTCAAAGATGGCGATTTTCGCATCTCGTTCCTTCGCGGAAGTTATATCACAATGACAAATTTGACCGACGACGATTGGAAACGAATAATTTATCAGCAAATGAGTCCATTATATATATCGGTGCATTCGACAGATGAAATAGTTCGCAGGAAATTGCTCGGGAATGATAAAATCCCACCGATTATGGGACAATTGAAAAAATTAGCCGAAAACCGGATACAATTTCACGCTCAAATCGTTCTCGTTCCAGGATATAACGATGGCGATATTTTGAACCGAACCATCGATGATTTATTGATGTTTTATCCCTATTTGCTGTCTTTGGCGATAGTTCCAGTTGGACTGACAGGGCACCGTGAGCATTTGACTCATCTCGAACCTGTTTCATACGAGCTTGCCACAGAAATTATAGAACGGCATTATGAAATTAGAAAAAATAATAAAAACGCTCGCAAAACATTTCAACTTGCGGATGAATTTTTCTTACTTGCAAATCGACATATTCCAAACACCGATTATTATTGCGACTATCCACAATACGAAAATGGAGTCGGTATGGTGCGCTATTTTTTAGATAGTATCGAAAACTGGCATCGGGAAAATTTCCCAGATTTGAATGGACTTGAAATCGGAATTATAACGGGTGAACTTTTCGCTCCAATATTGAACAAATCGGCGATAGAGAAAATAGAAACACTATCGGGTTGTTCACTGGAAATAATCGCTGCTAAAAATAAACTTTTCGGTGAATATGTAAATGTTGCAAATCTTTTGAGTGGGCAAGATATAATCGATGCGGTAAATAAATTCGAGTGTAGCCCCGATTTAATAATTCTTCCACCCCGTGTCGTAAATGCCGATGGACTTTTTTTAGACGATACGACATTAGATGAAATAATCGAACAAATCGGTATCCCGATGATGTTATCACCTGAAAACCTGGATAATTTTGGAACAAAACTCGAAAGTTTTATTTAATAGAAATTATACCTTGACAAAAGAATAAATAACAATATTTTTGTAGTTTGGATGTTAATCTAATCCGTAATAGGAGGTTAAATTTTGGCAGTTTCAATAAGATTCCGACGAGGTGGACGCAAGAATAGAGCGTTTTTTAGAATCGTAGTAGCGGATAGTCGTTCTCCGCGAGATGGCAGATTTATCGAGAAGATAGGTTACTACGACCCATTGCCCGACCCCGAAATAGTCGAAATAAACAAGGAACGAATTTTATACTGGCTCGAAAAAGGAGCCAAGCCGACAGTAAGTTTGAAATCGCTGCTTAAGCGTCGAAAGATTTGGCAAGAATTACACGAAACAGTAACAAGAACTGAAAGTAAAATTACGCAACAAGAGGAATCTGTGGGAACAGAAATGGACACAGAACCTCGAGTAGAAACAGAGGTAGAAACCGAACAAGGAGGTTACGATGACTGATCTAAAGGCATTTGTCGAGGAAATCGCAAAGGCGCTCGTCGACCATCCGGATTATGTGGATATTAGAGAAATATCTGGTGAGCGCACAACCGTTTTTGAACTTCGAGTTGGCGAGGGCGACCTCGGCAAAGTAATCGGCAAAGAGGGAAGAACTGCTCGCGCTATCAGAACACTGCTCAATGCGGTATCTGCCAAGCAGAACAAACGTGCGGTTCTCGAGATTATCGAACCGGGCGATTAGTTCGAGTTCGGTTAACGAGCTATTAAAAAAACGGTCGAATGCACAGATTGTGAATATTGAATAAAATACAATTTATTTGGTGAAAAAACAATCTGTCATCAAAATCGCAAAAATACGGGATTTCCATTTATTGGGAATCCCGTTCTTTATTTAAGTTGACGATGAAAATTATTGTATTATTGCTTTACTTTCTTCCCGATTTTGAAAATTACCATCATCAGCGCAAAAATTGCGAATGTTAGTGCAATTGCTCCGTGAATCGACAAATTTCCGCCGAGATATTTGAGGACTATTTCCTGCGGCTCATACCATCGCCAATAATCCACGAACGCTCTGCCGAGACCATAGAAAAAGAATGTCATCCAAAATGACCAGCCCACAAATTTTTTGGATTTTTTTTCGAAAAACACCAGAATAAAAAAGAATGCGAGGTCGATAAAGGATTCGTATAATTCTGTCGGATGAATTGCAATATTTGGGAAAACACTTCCAGCGGGGCTATTTGGCGGGAATATCGTTGCCCAAAATATTTTAGATGGTCTTCCGAAACAACAGCCATTGAAAAAACAGCCCCATCTTCCAAAAAACATGCCAAGCAAAAATGTTGGAGCGATAATATCGGTAATCTCGAAAAAATTTATTTTTTTTATGAAACAATACAGAACCGCAGCGATTAAAACACCGACAACTCCGCCGACCATAGCCATTCCAGCGATTCCGAAACCGCCGCCTTGAAATGGATTTATTATATCGAGCCAATTGCCCTTAAATTCGCTGATATGTGTGAGAACATACCACAATCTCGAACAAACGATTGCTGAAACCATTACGACAAATGCGAGGTCGAATATTCTAACCGCAGGGTAATCGACTTTTTTCGCTCGCCTGACCGAATACCACAATCCTACACCGAAACCGATTGCGACCATCAATCCCCAGGTGTGAAGTGAAAATCTCCCGATTTGAAAAATAACTCTGTGCATTTTTCTCCATTATTAATATTTATTATGAAATATATTGTTTATATTCGATTGTCAATATTTTTTGCGAGAATAGATGGATAAAGAAATCATAAAAAAATCGGTCGAGTCGAAAATATCGGATTCATTTTCCGCAATAATCGTCTTCTCGATAACACTCGGCTTATATATTCTAACACTTTCGCCTAATGTCGCACTATCCGATTCGGGAGAATTAGCAACCGTATGCAACACACTCGGAATCGCTCACCCGACTGGATACCCATTATATACATTACTCGGCTATATTTTCACGAAATTCATAAATCCACCGGTGATAGCGACAAATTTTATGTCAGCATTTTTCGGAGCGATAGCAACCGTATTTATATTTTTAATACTTCGTCGATTGAAATTCTCAAAAATAGTTTCTGCTCTTTCGGCATTATTTCTACCATTAGGGAAAATAATGTGGGATATATCGGTTATCACAGAGGTCTATTCGCTTTCTGCGGCGATTATTTGGTGTTCTATTTATTTTCTAATTTGCTGGCGCTATGAGAACGAACCCAAATTTTTTGTGCTATTCACATTTTTCTATGGACTCGCATTTACAAATCATTTGAGCGCTATTCTATTTGCCCCTGCGCTATTCTGGATAATAATGTTGAATTTCAAAAAGCTTTCGCTTAAAACTATCGCAATTTCTACGGTGGCATTTGCAACAGCACTTACATTATATTTATATCTGCCGATTCGGTCGGCTCAAAATCCTGCTATGAATTGGGGCGCTCCTTATACATTCGCAAGGTTCTTTCGCCATCTCACAGGTTGGCAGTATCGAGTGTGGATGTTCTCAAGACCCGCTAATGAATTGTGGATAAGTGTAAAAAAAATGTTTGAAATTATCTGCGGAAATGCTGGATGGATACAAATTTTATCCATTATCGGGTTCATTGGGGTTTTCATTCGACCAAATGACAAATCGAAACCACAGCGAAAAATCGAAAGATTCGAAATACCGATATTTTTGCTTTTAATTTTCATTTTCGATTCTCTATATGCGATGAATTATACAATTCCCGATATCGCACCGTATTATCTTCCTGCAACAGCAATTATTGCAATAAGTTTCGCGGGCATATCGAGATTTTTTAGCAGAATGAAATGGCTTGCACCTGCGATATTAGTCATCGCATTGGGATTTGTATCGATAAAAAATTATCCAAAATGCAACAGACACAACGATTGGTCAGCGAGAGAATATGCTGAAAATGTGCTGACATTCCCGAAACCTAATTCACTATTGATACTCGGTAGTTGGGATATGTATTCGTCATCGCAATATCTTCGAATGTGCGAGAATGTGCGTCCGAATGTGAAACTTTTGGATTTCGCACTTTTGCGACGCTCATGGTATATCGAGCAATTGCTTTCGGATAAAAGGTTATCGCAAATAGAACCCGAGGCAAAAGAATTTCTCGAATCGGTTGCACCGTTCGAATCCGGTGAAAAATACGATGCTGCAAGACTTCAAAATAATTTCGAGAATTTAATCGATGCAATTATCGAACAATGGAATGGACCTGTCTATGCGTTTGCAACAGATAAATTTTTCAAACAAAAATACAGGGGTATTCCCGAGGGTTTGCTCGTAAGAATAGATGATAACCAGACTTATCGCCCGATTCCCGCTGCGATGTTTCAGGTTTCAAATACATTGGAACGAAAAATCGATTGGAACGACAGGGAAAAAATTATCTATAATTCGTATAAAAAATTTGCGATACTTCGCTCAGGTTATCTTCACACAATCGGGAAATTAGATGAGTGCGAGCAATATCTTTTGTTCGCGTATCATTTCGCTCCCGAGGATGTGAAAATATTGCAGAACATTTTGGTCGTTCAAATGGAGCAAGGGAAATATTCGTCGGCTCTCGAAACAGTGAATTTACTCGAACCATTCCTTAAAACTGGCGAGGCGGATATTTTGCGACAGGATATTGAAAAGCGAATCCAACTTTCAAATGACAAAATGCTGTGAATCGACAAGCGAGCATCCTAATTTTTTAATTCGATGCAAAATGTAATATCGCTTTAGCAAGAAGCAATTAGGAATGTAAAATCGATTCCGCCCATAGTGCGATAATTCCTGCTGCGAGTGCCCATTTAAGAAATTTCTGAGCGGTTTTTGGATAGCCGCGCCATCCGAATACTGCTGCCATCCCACAGAGAACGAACGAAATAAACGATACGGAAATATAATATTCTCCGAACAATCCGCCGAGATATGGCAGAACTATAACGAACATCGCCAGTCCACATAAAAATACACCCAAATAGCTCGCCTTTTTTGTATCCCAGACAATCGGCAGTGTTTTTCTTCCCGATGCACTGTCGCCGGCGGAATCCTGAATATCCTTAAATATTTCACGCGGCAGATGAATCGTTCCTGCGATTATTCCCGCCCATATCGATTTTGTGGATAATGAACCGACAGCGAACGCTCCATAGAATACCGCGAATGCCGAAAGCGATGCAATCGAAATATTTCCGATAAGCGGCATTCTGGAAAACACCGCAGAATACAATATCAATAATAGCGAGGCGGCGATAGCGATAATCCTACACTTCATCGGAAGAGCGAACGATATTAAAATTCCTAAAAGCATTAAAACTAACGACAGAATTAGCGCAGATTTTCTCGATATTTTCCCGGATGGCAGCGGTCTCGATGGATGCGAAATTTTATCGCAATCGATATCGAAAAAATCGTTTATTGCATTTCCGCCGGCAAGTATCGATGCTGCTGAAATCCCTGCGATTACCGCCCGCAAATCGATTTTACCACATAATGCCGAACCGACCATCGTCGCAAAAAAAACAAGCACAAGATTTATCGGACGAACTATTTTGAGCATACTCATCATATATTGAATCTACTATTTTGTAAAATTATCGCAAGTCGATAAAAAATTAGTCTAAATATAAAATTATTTTAATTGCTAATTCTTGACACATCGAAAAAATAGATTATTTTCCGATGGGAGATATTATGAAACGATGTATTCTATTTATTTTTTTATTCAGTCTTATTTTCGGGCAAACTGGCGAATTCGGCAAACTACAATCTCTGTTGCCCGATAGTTTCGGAATGGTGATTATAATCGATGATTATAAATCCATTCGGCAGAACAATTTCAGATGGAAAATCGTTTCACCAATCATCGATAATTCACCATCGGATATTTCGGATGAAACTCGTCAGGTGAATAAACTTTCAGCAAAAACCGATGCACTCGAACAAGCCGCCGGTTTCAGATTTATCGGCGAAAATTTGAATCCGTTAATCGGCGATAAAACCGCAATCGCATTCTATGGTGTCGGCGATATCGAATTCGTATATATCACGCACATTCCAATTATGCCGCCCGTTTTGAGTCAACCGCGAAGTTGGTATGAGAAACATCGAGATGGCGAAATAACTTACTGGACAGCCCATAAGGAGCGTCAAGGTGCATGGGGCGGTTTTTTCTACAACGATGGAACGCTTGTGATAAGCAATTCACCGAAACAGTTCGAGCGAGCATTGGCGCTTGCTTTAAGAAAATCGAATCGGTCTATTGCGAATGATGATAATACTCAAAAATCGCTGAATATATCGAGATTTCCCGATGAAAATAGCGATGCCGCAATCGTTCTAAACACAGAGATTCTCAAAGATGACTCATACTATAAACGATACTATCAAGGTGCCGACCCGAAACGACTGCATTTTTCACGAGTATCATTCGCATTTGGATTCGATAGTAAAAATGCTCGAATCACAAGAGCGAGTTTATTAGATAAATTCGATGAAAACATTAGTAATCGCAAACTCGGGAAATTTATCGAATCGATTCCCGAAAACGCATTTTCCTATGAAGAATTCACTGTAAGCAATTGGGAAAAATTAAACAGGAAAATTCCATTCGCCGAATATTTCGACCATAGCAAAAAATGTTCCATAACACGAGCGGGTTGCGTCTGGGTTTCAATCGAAAACGATGAAAACTATCCGATTATCGCGCCGCTTGTTTTTCTCGAAATCGATGGCAATCCTAAAATATTTATCGATAATCAAAAAGATTATATCGCAAAAGCTATTGCCGATACCGCTATCCCCGATTACAAACCGATTTGGGAAACCGATAACGATATAACTACATTACAGGATGCACTCGGTATGGAACTCGGTTTTGCATACAAAATCGACAAATCTACTTTAATTTTATCATCATCTGCGAATGCGATTAAATTGAAATTTCATCCGCCTAAAATAATCCAGCAAACGATTCACGAGAAAACCGGTTTATCAACCATCGCTTTGATTCCCGATAAATTAGGCGATAAATTAAGTGCACACTTGAAAACTCTTTCCCGCTGGCAATTGGTAGATTCATATTCTGCGAGAAGATTTCTCGGCAAATTCGCAGTGCCAATCGGTGAAAATGTTCTAAAATCGATAGAATCGGTATCTGAAATCGAACTTGCACAAAAATCGAAAAATGCCTTTATTACTGAAATTAAAATTAAACTAAAATAGGAGGTTTCCGATGAAGTATTTAGTTCCTGCAATGCTTGTTCTTGCAATGTTCACTCTTTCGGGTGCACAAATCGTGGTGAATGAAATTATGTTCAATCCACCAGGAACAATCGAGGAAGAATGGATTGAACTTTTCAACTATGAGGACTACGATATTTATCTCGACTCGAACTGGTGCATCACAGATGGCGAGGGCGAATTCTTTTTCAGCGAGGACACGATTTATGCTCACGGCTATTTGACAATTCTTTTCTATAGACCTGCCGATTCAATCGAAATCCATATTGTTCCGGATATCGATGCCACAGGAACAGGCACTGGAATAAGACTTGCGAACACCGAAGACGATATTGTTATATTGAATTTTCAAAGCGATGACACACTAATAATCGATTCCGTCACATATCATGGAAGTTGGGCGGATTCGGCTAACAACACTGGCAAAACTCTCGAACGAATTCACACTTTCTGGGATTCCAACAACTCCGATAACTGGGGTGCGAGTGAAATTTTATGGGGCACACCCGGTGCACCGAATTCGATTTGCGGTATAGCGGAAAAAGTAAATATTCCAACACAATTCAAAGTATCTGTGGAACCGAACCCATTCAATTCCACTTGTGTTATAAATCTGAATTCTATTCATCCTGTTAATGCGAAAATGCTTTCCTTCGATGGAAAAATAATCGAGAATTGGTCGCTGAAATCGGGAAACAACACGATAGTATGGACAGCCGACAATATGCCATCGGGAACTTATATCTTTTCCGCCATTTCCGATAATGAAAATATTTCGCTGCCCATTGTGTTGATTAGATAACTAATTTTTTCGAGAGACCTCTTTTTCAAAAGAGGTTTCCAGAAAACCTTTCAAGAAAACTTTGAGTATTTTGTATGACTTTCGGTCATCCGAAAATGCTAAAGTTCTTAAGAAAGAGATTCGGGGGAAAATCCATTCTTCCAAGAAGGGTTGTTCCCAAAAAAATAATTATAAATCTTGAATTATGGCAATTATTCAAATAGATAATATCACAAAAAAATTCGGCAGTATGGTTGCGGTCGATAGTTTAAATATCTCACTCGATAAGGGTGAACTTTTCGGATTTATCGGTCCGAATGGCGCTGGCAAAACCACTACTATCAAAATGATTGTCGGGCTTCTTCGCCCCGATATAGGAACGATTACAATCGAAGACAATAATGTTGTCGAGAAACCCAGCGATGCAAAAAGAGTCATCGGCTATATTCCCGATAATCCATATATCTACGACAGACTTACAGGGCGCGAATTCCTCGAACTCGTCGGTTCTCTTTATGGAATGAAAAGAAAATTGATTCTCGAACGTATCGATTGGCTTTTCGATTTATTCAGTATCGAGAACTGGGGCGATGATTTCGCGGCTGAATATTCCCACGGTATGCGACAAAAAGTTATTATGGCATCGGCAATTATGCACGACCCCAAACTCGTTGTAATCGATGAACCTATGGTCGGTCTCGACCCGCAAAGCCAAAGACTCGTTAAAGGCATTTTGAAAAAGCTAACAGAACGAGGTATCACCGTATTTATGTCTACTCATACACTTTCTGTCGCCGAGGAATTATGCACGAAAATCGGTATCATACATAAGGGCAAATTGCTAAAAATCGGTGCACTCGATAAACTTCGTTCCGATGCACAAATGGAAAATAAATCCCTCGAAGAACTTTTCGTTAAACTCACCGGCGGTGAAAAAGAAATAAATCTCTGGCACCATCTTTAAGATGTTTT
>JAGGZE010000119.1 GCA_021162205.1 bacterium | reverse complement strand
TTCGACCCGATAATTTAACCGCATTTGCATTCGGCGATGTCGATGGCTCGAAATTGAAAAATAAAGATTTCGAGATAATTCAGAAAAGTGCGAATGATATTCTCGACTGATAAATCGATGTTTTTCAACTAACTATCCCGCAAATCGAACACTATTATGGTGTTTTCATCGCAGGCATTCGCCTGTTTTCTTCGCATTGTTTCCCTTGCCGATAGAATCGACAATTCCTTACAATGCCTGATTAATCAAAATAACTTTTCAACCAATTAAAAAGAGCCGAAGGTTCCAGGCATTCGACTGTTTCTATTTAAGATACACAATCCTCTTTGTTATCGTCCCGCCATTTCCCATTGTCGCACGCACAAGATAGAGCCCCGATGCGCTCGTTTGGTCTGGTGTCCATATGTAAGGGTTTGATTCATCAAACCCTTTTTCATCATGGGGTTTCATGAATGAAACCCTTACACCAACTGCAACAACAACATTCCCCCGCAAATCGTATATCTCTATCCCGACTAATCGGGACAAGTTCCCCGCTCCCGCAGGTGCGGTGATGGCGCAAGACGAATTGAACGGATTGGGGAAAGCGCTCTGCTGCACTATTAAACCTACCTGTTAATCATGGGCACCGAACTAGTTTTTACGTGAGGAACTTGAACCTTACGAGTTTCATAGTGTGTTGTCACTTTCACAGCTACTGCATTGAGGTTGACGATTCGTGCAACCATTCCCTTGTTTGATATTGCAAAATAGATTTTACCTTCAATTGGATATTCCAGTCGTGCGTAATCTGTAACTATTTGTTTACCATGTTTCCAACCATTATAGCTTTCACCTGCACGGAATTTTTTAAGCTCTTCATAATTGTTTAGTATAGAATAGCTGAAATCTTTTCCCGTTGTGTGTGAAACAAGATTGGGAAGAACTTCGATAGCAAACGCAGCAACAGGATTTACTATTCCTAAGACTGTTGCAGCCTTAGGAAGAGCCTTTCCCATTTCATCAAGTTGTTTCTTAGCCTCATCTCCAGAACCTATCCAATATGACCAAGATACAGTTCCTTTTGGTAATGTGAAATCAACAGAGACACGCGTATTAGAACTTCCAAGTGAACCTCCAACTTTCTGGCTTGTGTTTATTAATTCTACAAGAGTTGTTTCTGCTGTAACTGAAGTTGTTTCAATTTTTGTTGTCCATGTTGTGTCGTAAAGTGTATCCCATGCAATTGTAGTATTGAATGTTATGGATTCAGGTAAACATGGCTTTCGTTGAATTTGTAGTTTATATTTTCTGCTTTTCCAAAAGGAGCCATTGTATATAAAAAATTTGAATATAGCGGTATCCGCTACTGCAATCTTCCTATCCTGAATTGAAGGGACATCTGTAATCTCATATAGAATAGTTGAGGGATATTGTGAAACATAAAACTTGCTGATTTCTTTTCCTTTTATCGTTTTTGCATTGATGATTATGGTGTCACCACGAGCGAATTGAAAATAAAATATTCTTTCTTCCTTCTGAGATAATTTAAATTCTGCATCGAGAACATCATAGATTTTGGCATTAATATCTTGCGCTACGCACACTCCCAACAGTAGCATAAATATGATTATTGTATAACTTTTCATATCATTCCTCCAGTTATCAAAATTTCTTTCTTATTCCAACATCAATATTAACCATTTCTCCCTCATCGCGCAAACATTTCATCATCATCGCCTCTTCCGTAGCCTTCTCGCTCTTCCTCTTCTGCGGAAATTGCTTGAATCCGTAATCGATGAGGCGCGACCTCGTCAGCGTGGGACTGGAGCTGTTTTAATTTTGCGGAATTTCATCGTGGCACTGATGCATTGCTGGCATGAGTTGCCACTCGAACCCATTTGCGATTGCGGTTCGTAGGGACGTATGGCATACGCCCTTCATCTGTTGGGCGAACACTATTTTTCCCTATAATTAAATTCTTTCTATCTATTCAAATTCCAACAACTTATCTCATTTCTGTATTACAGGGAGCATCTTCTTGACTTCAAGAAATGTTTTCCCGGGGTCAGGAAAATGTTTCCGGGCTCTGGAAGACATTTCCTGAGTTCTGGAAGCTCTTTTCTGAGTCGGGGAAAAGTCTTCCGGGCTTCGGAAAAGTTCTCTCGACTATAGGAAGATGTTTCCCGGCTTCAAAAAGATGCTCCCTGCACAATTATTTTTTATATTATATTTGAACTTTCCCTATTCATTCTTTCACGATTTTCCCACGCAATATCTTCTTATCGGTCTTGCCATCGACGGAGTGAAGTGTCGATTTCAAAACATAGATATAAACGCCTCTCGCCACGGGTTCGCCGAATTTCGATTTGCCATCCCAGTGAATCCAATCGAATGGCTCGGCGGTGGTTTTCGATGACGAATAAATTTTTCTCCCTGCAAGAGTATATATCTCGAGTGTAACATCGGCGGCAGCACCCGCTCCAGCGAGCGAAAATGTTATATCGACACCATCATAAAATGGATTGGGATATGGAAGTGCGTTATTTATATCGGCGGTGCAATTTTCGAGTTCGAGGTCGATACACATCTGTGAGGCATTGCCGAGATTGTCCCACGCCTGAACGCAAACCGTATGCCCGCCATATTGGACACCTGTGAATGTATAACTCGCTGTCGCAGTAGTCGGGTCATCGACAGCATATTCGAGATTTTGCGATATATCTACGCAATGAAATTCATCGTCGAGTTGCAGCAGAATTCCCTGACCCGCTTGCGCTCCCATACCGATACCGTGTTCATCCGAAAGCGTTATTGTTATCGGAAGCGAGCCATCCTCCGAGCATACTACCCTATCACCGATGAATGCGGATTTATCGAATGCGAGCGAAATTTCCGGTCCTGTGGTATCGACAATATCGATTCCCGATTCGAGATTCGCATACACATTGGCAATCGCCCCCGATGCGTTCGAGCAATCGTCGGGACCATAAGCATAGACGACGATTTTATATCCTGCGGTCGATGATAGGTTTTTCGGCACGAAAATCGGCAATCTGAAAGAGCCGCTATTTACCGATGCCGCTCCTGCGAATAGGATTTTCCCCGGCACTGTATATCTGCAATTGCCGACAGTTTCGAGTGGAGATTCATAGAATTTACTCTGGTCCGGTGCGAACAGAAATATTTTTGCTATACCATCGAATGACACAGATGTTGTCCCACCGACAGTGTCCCATTGCCCTGCAACGAGTGTATCGGGATTTATATCGATAGAAATTCCATCATAAGGGAAAGCGAGAATTTGCGCGGGGTCGCCCATAATTATATACTGGCTGTCGTGGCTGGAGTAAAGTCCTGCGCGTGATACTACGAGTGCACCCGAAAGTGAAATCGGTGTTGCCGAAAATAAATTGTCGATGAGATGAACATTTAAAGACTGGTTATTCGATGCAAACGAGCCGGAAGTCGCTGAAATAGTTGCGACTGCACCGCCCGAACTTTTTCGGACTAATAATTCGGCGATTGCTTCCTTACCACCGAGTAGATAGAACTGTGCGACATCACAGGAGAACGATGCCACCATCGGCAGATAATCGCCGTTTTCAAAACTCGAAAGGTCACCAGGAAGATTGAGAATATGTTCGTGCGCCCATAGATGATAATTCCCATGCCCGATATAATTCGCAAGAACCGCTCCGTTATCGACTTTGGAAAGCAATGCCGCCTTTGCCTCGGGTTTTTTCAAGGATGGCGCACGAGGATATTCTATCAAATATACAGGGTCGGCTATCATCCTTGCCGGAAGTGTGCTTTCGATAAGCGAACTGGTGTTTGTTGTATAGGTTAAATTATCATGTCCACCATCGGTTCGGTATTCATCATCACCGACCATAACCGCTCGAATACGCCATTCTCCGAATGGTGCACAGGTAGAATAATCGCCGATTTTATTCACAAAATCATTCAATTCACTTTGACTGCGAACAGGAATTCGTCCGTTCATCATCTCGAGCCAGCCATCGTTGTCGAATGTGGCATAGAAAACATCGGTTTGTCTCGATGCGAACATCGCCGGCGGAAAATACTCGGGCGTATCCGTTAATCGATGCCTGTAATCGTAATGACCATCGCCGACAAATGCGGCATATTGCGGTTTCGGGTCATCGGCGGTATTGTAAGCATAACACAAGAAATTTCGTATCGCTGTCGGGTCGTATCTGCCGAAACCGAACTCACGCATTATCTCCTCGATTGTGATAGTTCCAGCATTATAGCCCTTACTTTGCTCGTAATTTTCAAGCGACGATGTATTGAAAACATTCGGCGCAAGAATAAGATAATCGAATCCTTGCGAACCGTTTTCCCATAGTGGAAATCCATTTTCGGCGACAGGTTCGGGGAAAACATTCACAGCGGAACGCTCGAACACATAGTATTCACTTCTGTCTGCGCTATCGACAAATGCAAAATCGCCACTGTCACTATTCACAGTGAGTTGACGAATATTCGATATATCGCCGATATCCCAAACGAGTGGTTTTTCATCGAAATCGCTTAATATATATTTTGCCGGCTCGATTGTATCCCGTGCAAAAAAGTGCAATTCGCCATCCTTGGGCTGAAGTTTGATTTCATACTGAATTTCAATCGATTTGAAATAAATCGTGGAATCGCCATTGTAATCGGCGGAATAGTTGCAGATAAGAGAATTTGAACCCGCTTGAAGTTCATCGACCCAGACGATTCCGCTGGAATACGAGTGAGCGACACCATTGCATTCCACAGTTTGCAGTTGTGAAGATGGCACAACAGTTACTCCGCCATTGGGTAAAGATTCATCGGTGATTCTCGGGTCGGAAAAATAAACTCCAGTTTGGTAATAAATCAATTGCCAATACCAACCATTGCCATCGTATTCATCGTAGTATAAATTCTCGCCGATATGCACAAATGTCCATCCATAGTCGATTTGCTCGGATTCGCCCGATATTTCGATGTCCGCGAGTCTTTTCGCAGGTTCGGTGAAATCGCCATCGAATGCGAACCATACAGATACAGAATCGCAGTATGGACTCGGATGCCAAACTGCATTGCCGCCAGCGGCTGTCCACCATTCTGGTCCTGGAACATAGACCATCAATGTTTCATCGGAATCGAATGCCGCATTATCATCACCGATAAATAGTGCGGGAATTTCATCGGGTATCGGCAGAGCAGCATCGACTAACATCGACAATGTGCCGATTCCTTTCTCGAAAATCCTGATATTTTGCGGATTCACATTGTCGGGGTCGATACCGGCATTCACAAGCCAACCGCGCGTTATCGCATAGACTCCGCCGGTTTTGATAGATGTCCGATACCATTTATCCGAATTCGCAAATGGATTGTCGGGAACATCGATAGTTTGCCTGTGAACCCTGAAATTTTTCGCCTGTTCGTAATTCATTAACATTTTATGGAATACATTCTCGAAATCCCCCTCATCGATTGCTTCATTGGTATATTTCGGGAATGTGATTCTAATTTCTACATTTTGGGCGACCGAAATAGTTCGAGAAATAGGGTCGTAACGAATGGGTTCGATTATGATTTGTCCGATTCGCTGCGAACGAATCCAGCCGAGTTCATTAAATCGCACCAATTTATCATCATCGGATTTCGCATTGTAATATCGAGATTTCGGTGCGACATTTTTATTTTCGAGTAAAGTGCCATTCCAGTAAAGCGATTCCGCCGGCAAAATTTTGAAATCGAGTTTTTTCGGTTCGTTCCATTGTATCGAATAATCGATTTCTATATCGCCCTGTGGCAATCCGATTGGCAGAACGAATACGGGCAATTTCGGCGCACCACAAGTCGTGGTATAGTTCGCCTCGGGTGATTTCAATTCGATAAATTCACCGAACTCGTTGGATACTGTCGCTGTATCGATTATCGGCACTGCGAACGAAATATGCAGTTCATTTGCCGATGCATCGACATCGACACCGGAAAGTCCCGCTGTTAGAGATAAAAAAATCCCCAGTATTGTGGGGAATGCGATTTTCACAGACATAATGTCTCCTGCAATTTTTCGATATTTTTTATAGAAATAATTTAATATTGTTTCAATTCTATTGTAATTTAGTGCAAAATTTTGTATATGCAAATAATTTCTTTTAGATAAATATTATCTGGGAGAAAACTCTTTTAGAAAAGAGTTTTTTCCAAAACCCTTTTTCAGAAAACTTTAGTATTTCTAGCAACCTTTGGTCGCCAGAAAAAATAAAAATTATTAGGAAATAAATATGAGGGAAAATCCTTCTTCTATGAAGGGTTGTCCTCACTTACATAATTTCTTTTCTAAAACTTGTGCCATTTGCGGTCGGTTCGGTATCGAGAATATCGCACACTGTCGCTCCGAGGTCGGCGAATGTCTCACGCTGTCCGAGCGAAACATTCTCGACTTTTTTTCCATAAACCAGCAACGGCACTTGTTCGCGTGTGTGGTCGGTGCCATAATGAGTCGGGTCGTTACCGTGGTCGGCGGTTATAAATAGCACATCGCTATCGTTCATCGCAGCCATTATTTCGGGCAAAGCATTATCGAATTGGCGAAGCGCAGCTGCAAACCCGATTACATCCCGACGATGACCGTATTTCATATCGAAATCCACGAGATTAGCCATCAAAATACCATCGCGATGGTTTTTTATCTGCTCGATGATTTGTTTAATACCATCGGCATTGTCATCGGTGTGAAAATGTTCGGTAATTCCGTGTTTAGCATAGAGGTCGAATATTTTTCCGATTGCTACGACAGGATAGCCCGCGTCTTTTGCCAAATCGAGCATAGTTTTCCCGAATGGCGGCAGCGAGAAATCGTGGCGATTAGGTGTTCTGGTGAAATCTCCAGGTCCACCTATAAATGGTCGAGCTATAACTCTTGCGACACCATACTTGCCGACAAGAATCTTTCTAGCGATTTCGCACCAGTCATACAATTTTTTAATGGGAACGATTTTTTCGTGAGCGGCAATCTGAAACACACTATCCGCCGATGTATAAACAATTGGACAACCTGTTTCGATATGTTTTTCACCGAATAATTTTATAATTTCTGTGCCAGATGCAGGTTTGTTATAGAGAACTTTTTTGCCGATTACTTTCTCAAATTTTTCGATAACCTCATCGGGGAAACCATTTGGAAATACAGGGAATGCTTTCGTCACGATAAGTCCGCCGATTTCCCAATGTCCCGATGTGGAATCTTTACCGACAGATTTTTCTACCATACGAGCGAACGCACCTTGTGGATGTGAATTCCTCGTCATTCCCTCGATTGGGAAAATATTTGCCAGTCCGAGTTTCCACATATTTCGCCAGAATATCCCACCGAGTTTTTCTGCGATATGCTGCAATGTTTGCGCACCGAGGTCGCCGTATTCATCGGCATCGGGGGCATGCCCGATTCCGACACCATCGAGTATTATTATTATTGCTCTCATTATTTCACTCCTCGAATAATTTAATATATTTCAAATGTTATTTCTTATATGCCTTACTTCTGTGTCTTATATAGGTTATGTCGACTATATTATGTTTGTCATCTATCGAATATATAATACGATACACACCGACTCTAATACGATATAGATTTCCCCTTCCCATTAACTTTAGTGTTCCGCGAGGTAATGGATTATTTTTTAAGCCATTTATCACTTTTGACATTCGCTTGAATACGCTTTCAGATAAAGCGAGGATTTCTTTTGCCGCCGATGATGCAAGAATTATTTTATATTCTTTTTTATTTCTTATCATTGCGACTTCTTTTTACATCTTCCCATTTAATTCTCGGTTCCTTTTTTCGCGACTCGGAAACGATAATGTCGCGGATATCTTCCCATAAATATCCATAAGTATCGAGGTCTATAATTGCCGCTTTCTCTCTACCTTTTTCATCGACTATGTATTCTATGCCCTTCATTATTTCACTCCTCGAATAATTTTTATAAGAATAATATAATAAGAGCGAGAAGCAATTAAAAATTAAATTATCGAGTTTTTAGTTAGAAATTTTGATTTGAAAAAATTTCTATTATATCATTTTATATATACGATTCGTTTAGCAATTTTTTGTCCGTCTGCTGTTTTTGCCATTACAAGATATACTCCGCTGGGAATCGATTTATCGGGTGTCCATATGAATGTGCGAATACCATTTGGTAAGGGCGAAAAATTTTTCGCTCCCACATTGCGCGTATACACAGCATTCCCCCGCAGGTTGTATATCGCCACCGTCGTTTTCAATGGGCGTATGCCATACGCCCCTACATTATCAATTGTTATTCTACACGAGGAATTGAACGGATTCGGATAGACGGAGATATCCATTTTATTAGGCAAATTCCTTTTCTCCGTTATTTTATCTGTCGGCGGACTCGTAACCCAGATATAAAGAGGATAAGCAAATTCACCCTCACCGAAACCATATTCACCGAATGTAGTCCAACCAGCTCCTGTCATATCGTCCATTCTGACAATGCGGTTATTTCCGTCGACTATATATATTTTCCCATCGGGTCCTATCGCAACATCCTGAACATACCAAAACTCGAATTCCCCCGTTCCAAAACTGCCGAGCTCTGTCCAGCCCGCCCCTGTCATATCGTCTATGCGGACTATTCTCGAATTCCAGAAATCTGCGATATATATCCTTCCGAGACTATCGATAGCAACACCTCCTGCACCGTTAAATTGTCCTGTATCACTTCCTGAAATCGTATCGCCGTATGATATCCAGCCGGGGGATATA
>JAGGZE010000030.1 GCA_021162205.1 bacterium | reverse complement strand
ATGTTGCAAATAAAGAAAATGTTTCTCTAATAGTTATGGGGTCGAATGGCAAAGGAATTATTCAGGAGCTTTTCATCGGCAGCACCAGCGACAAGGTTATACGGCAGGCGAAATGCCCTGTGCTTATCGTTAGATAGTCAATCTGCCGTAAATGCGTTCTCGAAATGTTCGACCCGTTCATTGCGTAAATCGATTGTCAGAATATCGAAACGAATCGGTGTGTCATCGATTTCATTTTCGAGCAGAAATTGACGAGTAGATTTCACGATTTTTTTAATTTTTGCAGGTGTTACCCATTCGAGTGGGTTGCCGAATTTATCGTTATCACCGCCGGATTTAACCTCGACAAATACGAGAATATTATCGGGAGAATGGGCTATAATATCGATTTCGCCCCATCGGCAATACCAATTGCGTTCGATTATTTTATATCCATTCTGTTCTAAATATTTTGCGGCGATATTTTCACCTGAAATTCCGCGCTGTCGAGAGATGTTGGGCATAATATTTAATTTCTATATATAATTTCATTTCATCATCGGGATTTTCACATCGAAATTCGTCCGCAGAGTCTCGGGCAGTTTCCACACCTTGCCCGACCACTTATCATCGGCGATGCGATAACCCTGCTCGATAAGAGCGTTTATGCTGATGTTGTGCCTCTTTGCCATGATGTCCTTCTATGAAATTTGTTAATTTTCTACCTCCAAATTTAATCTCCTCGTTTTTATTTGGCACTTTTATGTCTATTACATCCTTCTTTGCCTTTTTCGCCTTCTGCAAACTTATGTTAGATGATTTATTGGGCATTTAAATCTCCTTTGGGATGGGGGTGTGGGAGAGGGATTAGCCTATATATTTTGTTTTCTTGGTTTACACTTAAATGCTCTTCTTCTATCTCTTGTTCTTTCTGTTAACCAGTTCTGCTGTCTTGCAATAAATCGTTGAAGCACTTCTGGATGTGCACGAGCATATTGCCTAATCTTTTGCGGTGTTGGACTTTGGTCATTATTAAGTTCCATTTGTGCCCTAACGTTTCTATCAAGGTAATATCTTATAAAAAACTCTCTAAAATAATCATAACCCATAACCAATTTGCTTCTTGCAAGGTTTCTTGGAACAAGAATAATCCCATTATTTTCTCTTTCATCAAAAGGATTTCTTGGTAGCATAACATCATCTTCAACCCATTGTCCAGTATTCGGATCAAATATATTTGTTATATGAGTATTTGCCATTCGAATATTGTAATCATTACATATATTTTGTGTATATTCTATTAATTCTCGTTTTATAACGCAAGCAGATAAATCACTTATACGGTCTTGCCCTACATTATCAATAAATACACCTGCTAAACTTATTCTATTCCCATTTCTTATTTCATTTCTATATTCCCATACTCCATTGATAAATAGATCTGCAGTTATGTTGCCAAATGCTACTCCATGCCTTCCTCTTGTTGAATATCCAAATCCTATTTCAGGGACTTCTGCTATTAAGATTAATCTCCTTAACTCTTGTCTATCATCGCTCGCTATTGCGCCCATCACCATCCCTTGAAAGATATCAAAACTGCCACTTACCATAGGAATTCTTGTTAGATCTCCTCTTGTACTGATGAAATCAGGATCTATACAGGCGTTAATATCAAATTCCAAATCCTGGTTGAAAAAATCAGCATCTTCAGGATCAACATATGGCAAAAAATGTTCAATAAATGTAGGCATTATCCTTCTCCCTTTTATTGTGTTTTTAATTTCTTTCTATTAATTCACACTACTTTTACCATCCATAATTCCGGATAGCCCAGTATCTTTCACCTCCTCTCATTTTATCAATTAAAATATTACCAATTTTTAAATGAATTTCAATAAATTTTTTTACAAATTTGCATAATTTTGCATTGCAAAAAGATGAATGAATTTTATGGATGATGTAATTTATTGATATTCTTCAAGTTAAAAACTCGCTCATTTGCTCAATCGATTTTTCTCCCTGCTCATTTGCCGTCGCGGTTATGTCAATCGAAAGTTTTGTCATCTCAAATGCCTTCGCCATTTACTCAATCGGTTTCGATGCTCACTCAATTACAAAAATTCTTCACTCAATTATAAAATTTCTTTACTCAATTATGAAAATTCCTTTCTCATTTACAAAAATTCTTTTCTCAATTGAGAATATTCCTTTCTCAGAAATAATTTTCCCTTTCTCAGAAATGATAATTCCTTTCTCCCGAGAGACAATTCCTTATTCCCGAACAATAATCGTTCCTTCCCGAATGATAATTCCTTATGTCGGAATGATTTTCGTTCCCGCCCGGATGATAATCCTTTGTGTCCGGACGATAATTCCTTGCTCCCGAGCAATAATCGTTCCTTCCCGAGAGATAATTCCTTGTGTCCGGATGAGTTTCGTTCCCGTCGTAATAAATTTTCTTTGTGTAGAAACGCTCAACTATGCGGGACTTTGGCAGTTTGCCTCTGAAATATGATATGCGAAGTATTCATTGTCGCTACATCATCGGGATTTTGACGCCGAGTTTTTTGGCATTTTCGATTGCGCTTTCGTATCCCGCATCGGCGTGACGCATAATCGCTATAATAAAAAGGTGGGTTTATAATAATTCGAGAAATTCATCGATATCAATGTGCGTTTGTTTAAGAATTTTAGCAAGCGTTGACCGTTTAATAGGACGATGTGCTGGAACAATTACTTTAAGAAGCTCGTTTCCAATATGTTTTTGAATTTTGATATGACTACCTTTTTGACTAACAACTGTCCATCCAGCACGCTGAAGTGCATGGATAATTTTGAAATATGGAAGACTGGGAACCTTGCTCATACAGCAAGCTCCTGCACTAATGCATTTTCATAAATGATGATGTCATCATCCACAGGTTCGAGATATAATTCGATTGCCTCACGAATATTCGCCATCGCTTCATCGATTGTATCGCCTTCGCTTATGCAACCGGGCAATGATGGCACAAAAACTGTATAACCGCCGTCTTCACTGGGTTCGAGAATTACTTTAATTTTCATTCTGACCTCCGAATAATTTTCAATTAAATATTGTCATTGTAAAGTAGTATGTCAATATGAAAATAGTCGATGCGAAAAAATTCCACCTTAATATTTATTCTTCATTTTGCATTATTTATTCTATATTCATAACATCGGGATGTTTATATTATTATCTTCGGCGAATTTAATTGCACTTTCGTATCCCGCATCGGCGTGGCGCATAATCGCAGTGCCTGGGTCGTTTGTCAGAACGAGTTTCAATCGCTTATCCATCATCTCCGTGCCATCTGCGACGATGACCTGCCCCGCGTGAAGACTGTATCCGATTCCGACGCCTCCGCCGTGGTGGAACGATACCCACGATGCTCCCGATACTGCGTTGAGTGCGAAATTCAGAAGAGGCCAATCGGCAATCGCATCGCTGCCATCGCGCATCGCTTCGGTTTCACGGTTCGGCGATGCTACGCTTCCGCCATCGAGGTGGTCTCGTCCGATGACGATGGGCGCTTTGACTCTGCCTTCGCGAACGAGTCGATTGAACATAAGTCCTGCTT
>JAGGZE010000042.1 GCA_021162205.1 bacterium | reverse complement strand
GACTTAAATAGAAATTATCATTTAGGATTATGGCTAAATTAAAAATCGCATACATAACCTGTTATGACCTTAATTGCGATACCGCAGCCACCGAGCATATAACGCAAATTGTGAATGGACTCGGCAAATTAGGGCATAAAATTTGGTTATATGCAAAAAACTGTGGCAAGCGAGATTTCGATAATAATGTCTATACTGTAAATGTTGGCAGCGGTAAATGTTTGTTCTTTGACAAAAAAATTTATAATCGTTATTTGAAAGAGTCAAAGGAATTCGATATCGTATATTTACGAGATTTTATAGGAGCAATGAGAATTATCGATTGGGCAAAAAAATCGGGAATTCCTATCATTATCGAGCACAATGGATTAGAACATATCGAATCTTTACATAATTCTAAACTTATGGCTCGGTCGATTACATCTATCGATTGCTCGCATTGGTTGCCCAAAAGAATTAGGAAAGCCGATTTGAATATCGTTGTAACAAGCGCTATCGGCGAATTTCTCTCTCAAAAATATAATATTCCATCGGAGAAATTTGTTCATATTCCCAATGGTGTAGATATTAAAAGATTTCATCCCGCAGAAAATAAAAAATCATTGCGCAAAAGTTTAAATCTTACTCCAGAAAATGCTATATGGTTGGGATATATCGGCTCGATGTATCCCTGGCATTTGCTTAAGGATGTAATTATGGCATTTGAAATAATCGCAAAAAAATTCGATAATGTGTTTCTACTGCTTGGAGGAAAAGGTCCCGAATTGAAAAATGTCGAAAAATACCGGTCAAAAAGTAAATATGCCGATAAGATAAAAATAATTTCTCCGGTTCCAATCGAAATAAGCCATCGATATATAGCGGCATTAGATATTGGAATCGCTTTGATGAACCCCGATGTCGCTCCATATTGTTGGCAGGTTAAAGTCAATCATTACGCGGCTTGCGGAGTGCCATCGCTCATAACTTACGATGAACAGTTTACCGAACTTATCGAGAATAATGTTGCGTTTGCAATAAAAGATATTTCAATAGATAGTATCGCCGATACTTTCTCAAAAATTATCGAAAACAATAATTTTAATATAATCGGTGAAAAAGCTCGCGATTATGTAGAAAACAATTTATCCTGGAATTCGATTGTTAGAAAAACCGATATATCGATTGAAAAAATAATAGGAGGTAATAATGAGTAAATTGGAATTCATTAATAATTCTAATTTCGAGGAAAAGGTTTTGAAATCTGGAATTCCTGTGCTTATCGATTTTTATGCCGATTGGTGCGCTCCATGCAAAATGATGGAGCCGGCAGTAGAAGCTTTTGCCGATGCCTATATACAAAAAGTTAGTGTATTTAAATTAAATGTGGATGAAAACCCGATGATTGCCGCACAATTTCATATAATGAGTATCCCGACTATGTTGGTATTTAAAAATGGGAAACCTGTTACATCTATTATCGGAGCTGTCTCGCTCAAAAAATTAGTAGAGAAAATGAAACCCATATTGGAGGATTAAAAATGAAGAAAATTACATTCATTATAATCACGATTATAATCGCAATTTCGATTTTCGTTGGATGCAGTAAGGAAAATAATTCTGCACCTTCTAACACCGCTAATTCTGTTTTGAAAACCGATAAGGAAAATAATTCTGCACCTTCTAATACTCCTCATTCTGTTTTGAAAACCGATTCGGCACAGAAATTTCAAAAAGCACCCGATTTTAATTTGCCAACACTCGATGGCAAACAGGTTCGATTGTCAGATTTCGATGGTAAAGTTATAATAATCGATTTCTGGGCAACCTGGTGCCGTCCATGTGTTATGGAAATGCCATCGTATGTTAAATTGATGAATAAATATGCAGACAAACCATTCATCGTAATTGGCATAGGTTTAGATAGAAGAATTACAAAAAATCAATTGAATAATTTTCTAAAATCGCACAATATAAATTATCCCATTTTATTAGGATTAAGCGACCCTACTATTCTCGATAGATATGGTGGAATTCCATCGATACCAACGACATTTATCATAGATAAACAGGGCTATATACGGCAGAAACTTGTCGGTTTTCATAAATATGAGGATCTTGAAAATATTGTATCTCGATTATTAGAAGAAAAAATAACGGAGAAATAAAATAATGGCAAATGAAGTAAATATCGAACTCATTCAAGTCGATGGCTCGACTATAATTGCAAAAGCTAACAGCGGTCATTGGGTCGTTATGGATTCGGACACCTATTTCGGAGGATACGATTCTGCAACGAAACCATTCGAACTTTTTCTTGTGTCGCTTGCAGGATGCACAGCTATCGATGTCATCTCTATCTTGAAAAAAATGCATATTCCACTTCGTAAATTAAAAATCGAATTAAATGCCCCAAGGAGAAACAAATATCCTAAAATTCCTACCAAAATCGATATTAAATATATATTCGAAGGCGAAAATCTGCCGAAGGAAAATCTCGAGAAAGCAATTAAACTTTCTCAGGATAAGTATTGTGCTGTATCCGCTGTCATTAAACAAGCTGGAATCCCTATAAACTGGATATACGAAATTAAACAGGCTCCGCCTGTTTTTTAGTGCGTTGGCCGGTAGAATCGGCAATTCCTTGCAACGCCAGATTAATCAAAATAACTATATCAAAATTTCTCGGCGACAATGAATTGCTGATTCCATCGGCAAGAAAAGTCGCCACTAAAAAGAACCGAAGGTTCCACCCCTTCGGGTGTTTTCTTTGTGCAACTTCCCTGATTGCAAAGCAATCATTCCTTGTTGCACCCGCTCGAGCAAAATTTCTGTGCGACAATGAATTGCTGATTCCATCGG
>JAGGZE010000070.1 GCA_021162205.1 bacterium | reverse complement strand
TTCCTTGGTTATGGCGATTGCACCAAACCCGAGATAAAGCCCTTTTTTGATTGTGTCGAACATTTCATACCTCCGTGTTAGAGTTCCTTTTTATATATTCTATATCTCTTATAGACTTCCCCGCCTATTTCGCTGTCGAATTTATTTATAAGGTCGTTATCCTCGAGATTCCACGAGAGTTCACACCACTTATAACCCAGTTTTCGAGCTGCTTGTTCGGTCTCCCAATAAAGGAGAATCGGCAATCCCGTCCGTCTGAAGTGTGGCTTGAACCCGAAAACCATTGCGCGGACACCGTCGATTTCCTTTCGTAATCTGAGCGCCTTTGCGATTTGTATCGGACCGAGTTTGCCATCGAGATGTTTGAGCACCTGATTATAATCGGGGATTGTGATTCCGATTCCTGCTGGTTCACCGTTGATAAAAGCGAGAAGCGCGAGTTCCGGCACAGCAATCGGCTTGAGTTCCTTGCCCATTAAATCCATTTCCTCATCGGTCATCGGCGAGAAACCCCAGTTCTTCTCCCAGCTCTTATTGTAGAGGTCTTTTATAATCGCCATTTCGCTATCGAGATTTTTGAAATTCACTTTTCGAATAAACACATTGTGTTTTCGTTTCAATGCTGCTGCCAGTTTTTGCAATCGTTCGGGAATTCCTATCGATGCATCTTTGTAGAATGCGAGAAGGTCTTTTGCTTTCGCAAAACCCGCATGCTCGATAAGTTCAGGATAATATAGTGGATTGAATGGCATCATTATCACGGGTGGACTATCGAATCCATCTATGAGCAATGCGCATTCATCGTTCATCGATGGCGATAGCGGACCGCGCATGAATTTCATTCCTTTGTCCTCGAGCCATTTTGCAGCAGCATCAAAAAGCGCATTTGCAACTTTGCGGTCGTTTATGCACTCGAAAAAACCGAATGCGCCCATCTTTTCATCCCATAGCTCATTGTAGTTGTGGTCGATAATAGCGCCAATCCTTCCGACCAATTGGCCATCTCTATATGCAAGGAAAAGCTGTCGTTCCGCGTGTTTCCAGAAAGGATGTTTTGCAGTGTTCAATTTGAATTTCATATCTTTTTTTAATGGCGGAACCCAATTCTTATAGAAACGATATTTCCGATAGATAAACCACGGGAAATCGATGAATTCATTCAATTCCCATTTTTCGTCAACTGATGTTATTGTTACACTCATTTGTCACCACCTTTATAGTCGATTAGACCATTTTGGTTTTTTGTTCGATTTCACGGCAAAAAAAATTATCGCTTCACAATCCCGTTGAATAAAATCTCCAATAGGTTATCGATGTTCTTTTCTATCTCATCCTCGGGAACTTTTATCGTCCAAGGATATTCCAATCCTTTCAGCGCCGAGATAATCGCAAAAGATGTCAATTCAATATCGTCTATCTCAAAAACGCCATCATTTACTCCATCCTGCAAAATAGCTTCGACCGTTTCGATTTCCTCGCGAAAGTTTGCTTCACGGGCTTTTTCTATGAATGCATAATGTTCTAAATACTCATTCTTGAGCGCATCATAGATATTTGCCAATTCACTCAAACATTCCATTCTCGTTACAATGAAGGCTTTAATTTTATCCTGCGGAGTATTCTCCCGCTCTATTGCCTCCATCGTTTTGCCGCTTAAAACATGACTTTCCTTCTCGACAACCTCGCGGAAAATATCCTCTTTGCTTTTGAAATAATGATAGAGGGATGCTTTCCCCATTCGAGCTGTCTTCGCTATTTCATCGACAGTTGTTTTCAGAAAGCCGAAGCGAGAAAACAGCTTCTGGGCTGTTTTGATGATAAGTTCTTTTTTTTCGATATATACATTCATTTTAGTTCAGCGAAATTGGTTCAGAACATTCGACCATTTTGTTCATTTGGTCGAATAATAGATGCAATCCATTTATTGTCAAGGTCTTTTTTAAAAAATATTGTCTGCTTTACGCACATGGTATCACCGGTTCAAAATTTTATCGAATATACACCGCCTTCCTCACCACTGTCTTGCCATCTTCCGTCCTCGCTCTGACTAGATATATTCCCGAAGATATTGTCCCGCCATTACGGGATAAATTCCCATTGGGACACCAATTGGCGCTTTTCATTGCGCAATCATTTAATCATCATTTTTTTCATTGCCTTTGTTCGTATGCTCTGTGCTAATAATTAGCTGTTTCTGATGCAGGAACATTAACAATTATCGATGCAAAATAAATACATTTCCACTCTTATTATGATTCCGCGGCACAAGAGGGAATTCCGACTTTGTCTGAAGGAAACTTGTGCAAAGAAAACGGGCTGAGCGCCCGTTATTTTCGTCCGGAGAAATATTCATTTACTTTTTTCATCATTTCCTCGGAGATTTTTCGCGGGAATGGCAGCAGTTCGGAATCTGCAATTTTTTCGGTGATTTGCTGTGCATATTTTGCTATATCGTCCAATGCCTCGTTGCAGGTTCTATCGGTGGTATCGTATGGCGAATGCCCTCGCGAACTGATACCGCCACGACCTATCGAGACCGATGGAATTCCAAATCTTGCGAATGGCATACTATCGCTGGAATAAATATTCTGCGAGACATCTATTGGCAAGCCATTTGAACGAGCGAATCCCTCGATGAAATTTTGCAATTTTTCCGTTCCCAATGCTCGTGCGAAAACTGGATTGAATGGATTTCCGCCGACATCCAAATTGATGAGAAAATCGATTTTATCGAGTTCATCGATGTGAGATTCCGAGAACGCCTTACTTCCGAGAAGTCCCATTTCCTCAGAACCGCAAAATATAAATTTTATTGTTCGCTCGAATTTTTTACCTGCGAGTGATTTTGCGATATCGAGCATTTCCACACATCCTGCGGCGTTGTCCTGAGCACCCGGCGACGATGGCGTGCTATCGTAATGTGCTGTCAGGATAATCGTTCTATCGGTTTTGCCGGGAATTTCCGCTATTACATTGTGCGATTTGCCGATGAATTTTTCCTGCTCGGTATGGACTTTTACACGCTCGATGCCTTTGTTCACCAAATCGATTGCATATTTATAACCGATTGTTGCAAGTGCAAATTTATCACCGAAATCATCCGCAACTTCTTGACCGAGTTTGATATATGCGTTAATTCGAATATCATCGACAACTGTAATCCCGCATTTCGCTCCCGATTCATATAGCAAATTTACCCATTTTCTTCGTGGATAGTGAGCCATTAGCACTATTTTATCTTTGAGTTTATTCTTGTCTGCCCATTCAGGTTCGGGGATATCGAGAATCATTAGTTCGCCCTCGACATCGCAGTTTGCAGAAAGTCCCACAGGACTGATATGCACTTCATCGCCATTCGGTTCGATAGTTTTCAGTGTGCCAGAACCCGGTTTAAATGCGCCGATTTCAAATTCCTCGATAGTGGATTTATAACCGAACTGCTCGAGCCAACCAGCAATGAGATTAGCGGCTTTGTGTTCCATTTCGCTTCCACCCATTCTGACGAACGATAACTCTTTTAGATAATCGATAGGTAGCATTGTAAAATCCTTTCTTTTTTCATTGCGAAATTTCTCTATGAAAATAATCCGATATTCGAGAAATGCAAGACACAAAATTAGCAACTCAAAATGCAAAATGAGTTTGCATTATTCATATATTATGCGCGGCGTTGCAAGGGAATCGAGCGAAGCGAGAGGAACGCAACGCAAAGAAAACAGGTGAATGCCTGAAATTACTTGACAAAGCAATAAACAAAGGGCTTTTTTATATATAATATAATATTTATCAATTACAAGCAAATATCGAAAAATTCCAAAAGCAATTTCAATAGTGAATTATCTATCGATTCATCTGAAAAAATGGACAGGATACTATCGAAAAGAAAAAATCTAAAAACCCTATAAAACAGGTATATAAATGGGTTCTGCATTGGGCTGATACTCGTTTCGGCACACCGGCGCTTATTGTGCTCGCTTTCACAGAACCGATTTTCGTGCCGATTCCCGTAGATATACTGCTCGGGGCACTTTGTCTGGGCGAACCTAAACGCTCGATTAAATATGGACTAATTTGCTCACTGTTTTCCATTTTAGGTGGAACGGCAGCTTTTTGTCTTGGATTGGCTTTCGGTCCAGATAGGTTGGTTGCTTTATTTAACACCGTCGGATTTGGTTCTCAAGCTCATCTTGCAATCGAACTCTATGCAAAATACGATTTCTGGGCAATCGCAATTTCAGCACTTACACCTGTGCCATATATGATTTTCAGCTGGTTCGGAGGAATGGCGAAAATCTCACTCGTGAAATTTATTGGAATAAGTGTCGTATTCCGCACTTTGAGATTCGGTTCGGAAGCGTTACTTTTCTATTTTTTTGGAAAACGAGCACGAGTTTTTATCGATAAATATTTTAACCTCGCCACTATTGCATTTATCATAATATTGGCGGTTGTGGTCTATGCTGTGAAACTTTTAGGGCATCTATTCACAGGATGAACAAACGGCGATGAATCCCGAATAATTTTTCTAAAAATTTTTAAATTTAAGAAATAGGAGGAGCGATATGGATTTTTCGATAGACAAGATTCGCACACGGTTCGAGAAATTAAAGGAGTATCTTTGACCCGACCGAACTGAAGAATAAACTTACCAAACTCGATGAACAACTTTCCGACCCTAATATCTGGGATGACCGACAGCGAGCGCAGAAAATATCGGGAAAGCGAAAACACATACAGAGAACAATAGAGCGAATTGCCGAACTCGAATCCCAAATAAATTATATTGTAGAATTATCCGAGATTATCGAACAGGATAGCCCAGATTACGCAGAATTCATCGAGGAACTTTCAGATATCGAAAAGCAACTTCGCACATTCGAAATCGAAAGCTACCTTTCCGACCTCGATGACCGAGCCGATACAATTATCGAAATTCATTCCGGTGCCGGTGGAACCGAGGCTCAGGATTGGGCATCGATGCTTTTACGAATGTATCTGAGATTTTGCGAACGCAAGGGTTGGCAAGCAACTGTAATCGATGAACTGCCCGGCGAAGAAGCTGGAATTAAATCCGCTGTTATCGAAGTTAAGGGCGAACTCACCTATGGCTACCTGAAAGCTGAAATCGGTGTTCATCGGCTTGTGCGAATTTCACCATTCGATTCCAACCGACGGCGGCATACATCGTTCGCATCGATTTTCGCATATCCAGAAACTCAGGAAAGCGAAGAAATCGAAATCGAGGAAACCGATTTAAAAATCGATACATTTCGAGCGGGTGGACACGGCGGGCAGAATGTCAACAAGGTCGAGACAGCGGTTAGAATAACTCACATACCGACCGGTACAGTTGTCAATTGTCAGGCCGAAAGGTCGCAGTTCAAAAACCGAGACCTCGGGATGAAAATATTGAGGGCAAAACTTGTGGCATTAAAGAAAAAAGAGGATGAGGAGAAAAAAGCCGAAGTCGAAAAATCGAAAAAGAAAATCGAGTGGGGCAGCCAAATACGAAGTTATGTCCTTCATCCATACAAGATGGTTAAGGATTTGCGAACTAATTACGAGGTCTCGCAACCCGACAAGGTTTTAGATGGCGAACTCGATGGCTTTATCGAAGCGTTTTTAGCATACAGGAAAGAATAACAATTATATAGGGGCGAATGCCGTTCGCCCAATGGATTACGACGCCACTACGAAGGGTGTTGTCTTAACAGGAGAAATTATGAGCTTCACAACCGCTATATATCAAAGATTCGAGCACGAAATCTTTTCCGGCAAAATCTTCGGATTCAGAAATTTCGTATTCGGAGTAACAGGCGACAGAGACGATTACATCCGCGAACCATTGCAGAAGCTTGGAATGGAAATTGTCGAGGGCGAGAGCAATGCGGTAGGAGAAATACTCGAATATCTCGATGGAATGCGCAAAAATTTCTCGACGATGCCGAAATTTTTATGGGGAACGCCATTTCAACAAAGAGTTTGGTGGAAAACTTATCTCGTTCCATACGGCGAAACGATTTCTTATGGCGAACTTGCTGGCCGAATAGGCGAACCGAAATCTGCAAGAGCTGTCGGAAACGCACTCGGCAAAAACCCAATTGCGCTCATCGTCCCTTGCCACCGTGTCATCCGCAGCGATGGCGGACTCGGCGGTTTCGGCGGAGGTATAGAACTGAAAAAGAGATTGCTTGAATTGGAGAAAACATCTATTTCTCAAAATAGTGTTAGAAATCGAGAATCGAGTGTGGAATAATTGGTTAAATATGGCAGTTATGCAATAGAGTAGAATTTTCATCTTGTATTCCTACCCAAAAGGTGTTATTATTCTGAATAATAAAAACGGAAGTTCATTATGACATCCGATGAACCATATTTTAAAACCGAAGCGCTAAGAATAGCGCAGGATATGGAGGGTATTCGGAAATGTGGATTGTGGAAGTAGTGTGAAATTATAAATGAGGATTGGAATGACCAAAATAAAAACAAACGAACGTGAATTTCAGGGCTATGTCCTTAAATGGATTAATGACATCATCAAATCTGGAAGTTACGAGGTTAAAGAAGCCTCAATTGAAACCGGTGTCAAAGATGTAACGACGAAATTCCCTGACATTATTCTATGGAAATCGCGTGAAGCGCAAAATGCCATTGCTACAATAGAGCTTAAGAATACTTTAACGCAGATTGACGACCGCGAATTACTCGAAAACGGATCAAAAAAAGGCGCAAACCTTAAGTGCAAATATTTAATAACATGGAATGTACGCGAATCCGCTTTGTGGAATATTTCTAAGGGACACGCTGACTTAATTCATAAATATCCGGCGATTATCGCTATAAGGACAATTCAGGATATTTTACGCCCGGATGCGCAAGGCGCATTACGAGCACGAGCAAGAGAGATAATTGAAGACCTTGATATTCATATTACAACCGGTGTTTTCCGCGCAATACCTTTGGATGAAAACCTTTTTGCGGGTGTGTTGCACGAAACCGTCGAACACCTAAACCCGGAAATGCAAAAGGCGCTGATTTCGAAATATAAAACGGATAGGAATTTCCAAAAAGAACTGCAAAAATGGGCGAGGATTCAAGGCATTCGAAAATATGATAATGAAGAATTTTTTACGAGTATATCCAAGCAAATAGTTTATCGAATTATCGGGCAAGTACTCTTCTTTTTTGCACTAAAAAGACATAATAGGACTTTACCTGACCTTGAACTTTCTGATTTCGATATAAAAAAAGCTCAGGATGTCCTTCAGAACGCTTTCGAAAAAGTCCGAAAAATAGATTATCAGGCTATCTACGAAAAGAACCTTATAGATGAGATAGATTGGAATACAGATGCTGCAATCACACTGCAGAATCTTTTGAAAAATCTTGCCTATTACGATTTCAGCAACATGCCTCTCGATGTCATCGGGGGGGTTTTCGAGGGACTAATTCCACCGAACGAGCAACACGCACTCGGACAGTATTTCACACCGGTGCGCCTTGTTGACCTTATTAACGGTTTTGTCGTAAGGTCGGGAAACGACGAAGTGTTCGACCCGACATGCGGAACAGGCACTTTTTTGGTTAGAGCGTATAATAGATATCGCGAATTAACCAGAACAAAAACACATGAGGAAATAATACAAAAAATTTGGGGTAATGATATTGCGCCATTCCCTGCGGAACTTTCCAATATAAACCTTTTTATCCGTAATCTCGACGACGCCAATAATTTCCCTCGTGTGCTTCCGAAAGACTTCTTTGATATATCACCGGGTGACAAAATCGAGTTTCCGCATCCTCGAATGGGAACGCAAGATGGTTATAAAATGAATGTACCGATACCGCAATTCGATGGAATGATGGGAAATTTCCCGTATATCCGACAGGAACTTATCGAAAAGACAAACAAGGGTTATAAACAAAAACTCGTAACCATTATTGCAAAAGAATGGCTTGCCGAATACCCGGATATTTTCGAGATACCTAAATGGGCGAAGGCAGATTACGACCGATGGATTAAAGGAGGAGCGAAACCAGAAACAGTCGGAGAACTTTTCGAATCGGTCGAACTCAAATTATCAGGGCAAGCGGATATTTACGCATATATGTTTTTTCATGCAGCCACTTTTCTCAAACCGGGTGGGAGAATGGCATTCCTCACATCAAACTCATGGCTCGATGTCGCTTACGGTTACGAACTTCAGAAATTTTTCACGCGAAAGTTTAAAATAATTGCTATCATCGAAAGCCGTTGTGAACCGTGGTTCCAAAACGCTGCTGTGAATACGGCTATTACAGTTCTGGAGCGATGCGACGACGAGAAAGCTCTTAAGAATCATAAAGCCCGTTTCGTTAAAATAAAAAAGAAACTTGCTGAACTGTTGCCACAGAAAGATTTAATACTTCAAGCGCAACAAAGGCATCTCAATGTCGATAAACTCGTGAATATAATCGAGGACGACGACCTTATTGGTAAAGAGATTTCACGGGAGATTCATTCTTTTGAGAACGATAATTTCCGTATAAGGACAATCGCGCAGAGCGAGCTTGTGCAACAATTGGAGGAATCGAAAGAGACTGTTAAATGGGGCAAATTCCTCCGCGCCCCCGATGTTTATTTCCAGCTTATGGACGCTATCGGAGACAAACTCGTCCCGCTTTCGCAGGTCGCCGATGTGCGGAGAGGTTATACGACAGGCATCAACGAGTTCTTCTATCTGACACCTGATAGAGCGGAATTATACGGTATCGAGGAGGAATATCTTGTGCCGGTTGTCAAATCGCCGAAGGAAATAGACGGCTTGGTGGTTGACCCGGATAAACTTAAGTTCCGGCTTTTTATGTGCAACAAGAGCAAGGATGAATTAAGGGCGATGCGGCATTTCGGAGCGCTAAAATATATCGAGGAGGTCGGCGAGAAGGGCGCAACGAAAGATGGTGTCCCCTGGCCCAAAGTGCCAAGCGTGAAGGGGAAGAAATATTGGTGGAATCTTCCTGACATTAGGGCTAATGTACTTTGGGTTGTAGCCTATGCAGATAGGTTATTCACTGCCTATATTGAGAATGAAATACATATTGATAAGAGATTGTTCTCCGTTAAGCCGAGAGAAATAATGCCTATATCATTAGCTGCAGCTCTTAATTCAGCAATTGTTTTCTTAGAGCTCGAATCTGAAATTGGACATACAAATTTAGGTGATGGTGCCCTTTTTGCAAATGTAATCGACCTTATGGGATATTTAAAAGTTCCTTCCATCGGGGACATCGAAGAAATAAATGGTAATTTTACAAAACTTATGTCACGACCTATAGTATCAATTTTTAAGGAGATTAAGAAAAAGGATAGAAGGAATGTGGATTCCGCCATCCTCTCCGCGCTCGGACTTAATCCCGACGAATGGCTCGACCGCATCTATGACGGCTTAACGGAACTCGTGCGCGAAAGACTCGAACTCCCAAAAATGCGCAAAACCGCTAAAAAGATAAAAAAGGAAAGAAGCATAACAGGCGTGGTGGACAAACTTGTTAAAACTTTCCAGAACCGCATACGTCCATTCCCCGAGGATTTTGTCGATTTGGACAAAGTCAAACTCGATTACCTTTCGCTTCCGCCGCATCGGTTCGTGCGTTGCGTAGAGAACGGTTTCTTTTCTTTCTGCGAGGCTGAAGTGAACGGCAAGATGATGAAATTCGAATATAGAAGCCCCGATGAAGCGCTATACGCCTTTTATGCTCAGCGTCCCGGAATATTAGTTCTCAAAGCCCCGGCGGATGTCCCATTATTAGTAAATGCAGTTAATGAATACACAAAATGGCTTGCCAAATTTTATGAGGCGATTTTCCACGAAGCCGTTTCGCGAGTCATTTCTCCCGGCGAATCGGAAAATATAACCCGCGAAGTGATGCGCAAACTTGGCTTAAGATACCCATAAAACGAAAAGAAAAGCAGAAGAAAAGTTTTTAGGAGAATGAGAATCTCAACCCTATTGCCCCCAAATGGTGTATTCCCCCTAACTCCTTGCCTTCCAGTCCATTCGGACGACTTTTCGCTCTCTCCGCGAACGATTTCAAAGAGTATCTAACCGATTTGAATGAGTCCGTAAATGTTTATGAAGAGTCCGCTGTCGCCGCCAAGGACGACGAGAGTGTTTTGAAAACCGACGAATTCGATGCGGAGATAGAAACTCGAAATTTTAAACTTTTTATTTGCCTTCTCGCTTTCGTGATAATATATTCTCATTACAATAAATATTTTTGAAGATATAGGAGGCGACTATGCACGGGAAATCATCCCTGTTTTCAATAATGGTTCTGTCGATAATTCTCCTTTCATCGGGGATTTTATCTGGAAAGGATGAGAAACCGATTACGCGAAAGGAGGCAATCGAGACTGCGCTCGAAGCACTGAAAATGACTCCCGATAAACTTTCGCTGAAAAACACTGTTAGTGTGGATTCATTCAGGTTCAAAATTGTCGATGAGTGTATGGCTCGCCCGACCGAGATTCCCGATATACTCGATAGTCTGATGGATGAAATCGAATTCACAACTGGTGCGAGCTATCTTACGGCAATCGCACCGATAATCGACCTTAAATCCGCTACTCCGACTCTTTATGGGAAAAAAGGCGATAGTCCTTGGTCGAAAAAAAAAGATGTTCCGCCGAAATTGCGGAAGGCATTGGATGTCTTGATTAATTCCTTCAACGATGCAAAAATCAGTATGCAGTCTGCATTCGATAAGCTCGATTCATTTCAGGTCGATACGATTTTATCGAAAGCACCACAGTATTTGATGCCCGGCGCCGAGAAACTCGCTGACCAGGTCGATGAATCCACTCTCGAGGAAATGGATAAACAGGAATTAGAAGATGAAAGAACAGATGATAGATTTTTCACTTTGGCATCTCGTGTCGATAGACAAAAAATTTTGGAATCTGCCATCAGAATTGCACAGGGGGCCTGGAAAGCGAAAGACCTTGCATCCGATGTCAAACCTGTCGAGGGCGATGGTGTTGCACCCGATACGATTGCATTCGGCGATATTATATATTATTGCGAAACTGAATTCGGTCCTGTGATTATCGGCGGTAAGGGACCTACCGTATATCTTTCACCCTGTGCTGTGATTATCGACCTCGGTGGCGATGATGAATATCGAGCTTCTGCCGGTGGAACCGATACGATTTTGCAGTTTTCGGTTGCAATCGACCTCGGCGGAAACGATGTCTATTGGTCCGATGAATCGTTCTCATTCGGCTCTGCACTCGGTGGTGTCGGAATTTTAATCGACCTCGATGGCGACGACCATTATCGCTCACTTCACCACAATCTCGGTGCTGGTGTATTCGGATGGGGAATTTTATGGGATACAAATGGCGACGATGTCTATGTCGGTCATACAGGTGTCGAGGGTGTCGGTTTTGTCGGCGGCGGTTTACTTTACGATACCGAGGGCAACGACAGATACGAAGCGCATCTTTATTCGCAGGCATTCGGCTATGTTGGCGGAATCGGCGTTATCGATGATATCGATGGCAACGATTCTTACATCTGCACCGGAGCTACAATAGATAAGCTTCGCTATGCCGACCACAATGTTACGCTTTCGCAGGGATTCGGATACGGTTATCGTCCCGATTGGTCTGGCGGAATCGGCTTTATAATCGAACACGCTGGCAATGATGTCTATGTTTCCGATATTTTCGGACAGGCAGCAAGTTATTGGTTCGCTCTCGGCTCGATTTACGATATGTCGGGAAATGATAGTTATATATCGTATCAATATGCTCAGGGAGCTGGTATTCATCTTTCAGCGGCTGGTTTAATCGACATCGAGGGTTATGATTCCTATGTTGCACACGGAGTTTCACAGGGCTGCGGACACGACCTTGCGATAGGTTTTCTCGATGACCGAGCAGGCAGCGATAATTATGTAACCTGGGATTTGGCACAAGGAGCCGGTAATGCCGATGGCATCGGTATCCTTGTCGATGAGGGCGATGGTCAGGATGCCTATGTCGCAAAACGCAATTACAATGTTCAGGGATATGGTAATTGGCGAAGAAATTTCGGTAGTGTCGGTTTAATGCTCGACCTCGGCGGGAAGGATGCTTATGCTGGCAAGGGTCAGGAGGGCAAATGGTGGAGCTGGTCGAATTACGGTATCGGAATCGATTTCCCGAGTGGAGCAAAGGACATTTCAAAAGCAAAATAATGAACTCCGATAAATTGAAATATATATTTTTGCTTATTTTGATAACTATTTTTTTCGTCCTGTTTTATGGAAATATCCCATATAAGCAACATCCGTATTCTATCTGGGATTTGAACAATTATATTAAAATGGCAAATTGCTCACCTAAAATTTCTACGCAAATCGAGCGCCCGTTCACATATAGAATTTTAGGTCCTTATGCCGCTGGATTACTTCCATTTTCAGTCGCTAATTCGTTCAAAATTCTTTCGATTCTGACTGCGATTGCATTGGTTATTGTTTTTTTCCTATTTCTTCGCTCGAACGGTATAAATTCATTTCTTTCGTTTTTCACAGTTTTTTTATTCATTGCCAATCGGCATCTTTTCGGGTCGAATATGTGGAATTATTTTCAACTGAACGATATAATCTCACAGTTTTTAATTGTCTTGTTTTTCTGGGCAATGATTAAACAAAAATTCTTAACGATGACGATTTTGCTTGCGATAGGTGCGATGACACGAGAAACCTGGATTTTAGTAGGATTAGCATTTTTTATTTTTTTGCTCGAGAAAAAAATGTGGGGAAAATACTGGAAAAAATTTCTATTGGCAATAATTCCGGCATCGCTAATCTTTTTTGCCATTAGAATTTTTGTCCCATACAACGGCGGTATAGGTTTATATGAAGCATTTTCGACTTATTATACAAAATTCTTCAAACTGGAAATAATTTTACGGTTATTAGCTCATCCGTTTATTCCGTTGACTTTATTCCCATTGATTTTCTGGAAAGATACGGTCAAATTTTTCAGAAAAAATATTTTCGCACTCGTTTTCATTTTAGCTGTGTTATTTTCGACAGGTTTCGGTGTCAACAACGAACGATTGATGCAACCTGTATTTATTATTTTTTTCTGGCTTATCGCTATAATTTTGCAAAAGCATTTTTCATCTAATTTTGCCACCGATAGAATATTTCGCATATCGATTTTGCTATGTGCTTTAATTTCATCACTGCACCATACAATCGGATATTTTACATTACCATCGAGAAATTACACAATCATTATGGAATTAGGTTCATTTTCGATTGTCGGCATAATTGGAATTTATAAATTGTTATCAGAAAAATATAGTCGGCAAATTAAATTAACATAAATATTAACAAGGAATTATAAATGCAAAAATATTCATCACGAGTGTTTTCGTTCGGGCAATCTACAATCGACAGTATGACAGCACTTTGTTTCGAGCATAAAAGTTTGATTCTCGCTGCTGGCACGCCCGGGTTCGATGCTCCCGAAAAACTTAAGGAACTCGCGAAAAAATATATCGACGAAGGACATAATCAATATACTTTAAATCGTGGTTCGAAACGGTTGCGGATGACTATTGCCGATTTCTGGTCGAAATTTGTCGGGCGAGAACTCGATTATGAAAACGAAATCTCGATTACATGCGGAGCGACCGAAACACTTCTCTCTGTGGCTATGACAGTTATCGATTCCGGCGATAAAGTCGTGATTTTCGAACCGTTCTATGAAAATTTCAAAAATATCGTTCTACTCGCCGGCGGTGAACCTGTTTCCGTTCCATCGATTCCACCACTTTGGGAGCCGGATTGGGATAAACTCGAAAAATACGCTATAGGTGCAAAACTTTTGATTATGAACTCGCCGCACAATCCCACAGGTTCGGTTCTTTGCGATAGTGCAATCAAAAAAATAGCTGAAATCGCTATCCGCAATGATTTATTCGTTTTATCCGATGAAACTTATCGCACGATGGTTTTCGATGTCGATGAACCGAAATCGATTGCATCGCTGCCGGGGATGGCTGAACGAACCGCTGTCGTTTCGTCATTTTCCAAGACAATGACAGTTACCGGCTGGCGAGTGGGTTTTTTCATCGCTGCACCGAAATTCACCGAGCAAATCCGAAAAATTCACGATTTCACATCGATTTGTGCTCCTGCACCGTTTCAGGATGCTATCGCCGAATTTTTACCATCGCAGGATTTCACGGAATATTTCGCTCGACTGATGAGCGATTACAGGAAAAAGCGAGATATTTTATGCGATGCTCTCGATTCTGCTGGATTTATTTTTTCGATTCCCGATGGAGCATATTATGTATTCGCCGATTTTTCGAAAATCGAACCCAATTTCGACGATTATCGAATGGCGGAATTTATGGCAAAAAATGTCGGTGTATGTGTTGTCGGTGGAAGAGCATTTTTCGGAAATTCTTTGCGTGGAGCAAAATATTTAAGATTTTCATTCGCTAGACATTTTTACGAAATCGAAAGCGCTGCAGAAAAAATAAGAGCGATGAATGGTTAATTCACTCATAATTACATAAAATTGGACGAACAATTTATCTAAAATTATTCGAGTTAATTGGAGAATGAAATGGATTCACAAATAAAATTCGATTATTCTGCAGCAAAATCGGTTATCGATTATTTCCAAAATTTGGATGCTGAAAATATCGCTGAAATACTCGACCATCCAGCATATGAACTCGTGTTTGAACATAGCTCTCGGTTTTCATCGACCCCATTCGATAAGGACATTTTAAGACAATCATTAAATGGAAAATCCACAACTTTTAATTTCGATTATATAAACAGTCGGTTGCCTCAATTAAAAGAAATAGTCGATTATCTCGAAAATAATGAGCAAAAAATGCTGAAAGAATTTGCTCCACTCGCTTTACTTTATCTACCCGATGATTATGAATCCGAAGTAACTGTATATTTTGTTATCGGTGGCTATAATGGAGTGGTATTAAACGATCGAATCGCTATAAATATCGATTGGGCACAATTTCGCAATGACCCACAAGAAATATTACTATATCTTCCGCACGAACTATTTCATATCGGTTTTTCTCATTACCAGAAAGTTTTAGATATTTTTACAATCGATACTGAAAATGACTTAAAAAAACTTGTTATGAGCTATACGATGAATGAAGGATTAGCCACTTTAGTCCCTTATAAAAAACGACTCGAATTAAACGCACTTTCAGACTACGATTATTCTATCCTTACCGATGAGCATTCGCTTTCAAAAAAAATAAAACAATTTGAACTTTTAATGAATATATTTGAAAAAGACAATCAAAATAATCCTGTTACCGACAAATTATTGGAAAATATTCTTGGACAATGTTCAGCCGATAGACTCTTTTATATCGTCGGTTGTTATATGGGTTTGCAAATAGAACAAAAGTATGGCAGGAGAAAACTTATCGAACTAATCGAACATTTTTCCCATGATGAATTCTTTAATATTTTTGAGAATGTAAATGAAAGATATAAAATAAGTGAGATGAATATGTAAAATTCCTTTTGCAAAATTTTGTATATATATTATTTTTATCGATAATGAGTAAAATTATCTATCAAAAACAAGCGAGATTTGGAGCGTTGTTGGCTATTTGTATTGGAATCGTGTTCCTTTTGAAATTCTATATTGTATCGGCGGATGTAAGCAAAATAGGTGAGAAAGCGAAACTCGATTCGGAAATGAAATTTGATAGAATAAATTCGGTGAAGATTTCGAGGGAAAGTAATGTTGCTCAAAAGGACACGGTAAATGCCGGTGCGATAGCGAGAAATTTAAAGTTTAAAAAGATTAACATCAATTCCGCCGATATTTCAGAATTGATGAAATTACGCGGTGTCGGAAGAACTCTCGCATCGAGAATCGTTAAGTATAGAGAAAAGAATGGACCATTCAAAAAAATCGACGAACTTATAAATGTTAATGGATTTGGAAACAAAAAACTTGGGGAAATGCGTGATTTTATAGAACTTTAATTTAGTTTTTTTATGGAATTTTTTTTATTTTAATTTATTTTCATAATAATCGATAATATCTAAAAGAATAAAAAATTGAAAGGGGCAAAAAAATGCGCACAAGAAAAGGCTTAATGTTATTGGATGTTATAATTTTAATTTTAGCTATCGGTGTGATTGCCACATTGATTTTACCATATTTGCGAACCGAGGAAAGTTTGAAAATCCGCAATTTATGCCGTCAACGAATGCTTTTAATTTCCGATGCCGAGTTGAAATATTTTGAAACAGCGGGTGGACAAATAAAACCTGAAGAGAAATCGATGGATTCTACCGATGTCACCGATACCACAAAGGTCGAAAAAGAAAAGAAAGCAACCGAAGAAAAAGCATCGTTCCCACGCGTTTTTACCAAGAATTTCGAGGAATTGAAGAAAATGGTGCCACAGGATAAACTCGGTGATTTCAAATCGTATTGTCCACTCGATGGACAAGAATATATCATTATGGCGCGAGATTCGTTTTTCTTTTCGATAAGCTGTCCTAATGGACACGGTCAAATAATTATGGGAACTTCGACATGGAGCATTAAATAATCGAGCCGAAATTATGGCTAAACATTTTTTAGGAATTCAAATAAGTGAATACAGAATAATCTGTATCGAGGCAAAAGTTGCTGGCAGTGTAACGGTGAATAAAATCGCTATGGCATCCTTACCCGAAAATTCTGTGGTTAATGGTGTAATTGCTGAACCCACCGCTGTTAGCGAGGTTTTGGAAGCTGTTATCACAAAAATGGAAATAACCACCGATGATGCGATTATCAATATTCCCGAAAATTTAGCACAAATTAAATGTATTCCAACAGAGCAGAATTATCTAAATCTTACCGATGACCAGTTAAATTGGGAACTGTCCCAACATCTAAACGAACCGCTACAAAATTTAAGCACATCGTATTTTATTCTTCCGATGACTACGGTTTTGGTCGCTGCGAAAAAAGAACCAGTGATTATACGAGCCGAAATAGCCGAAAAAATCGGGCTTAATATTTTAGCGCTCGACCCCGAACCTATCGCTATGTTTAATTTGCTCACGGTGCTCGAGGGCTCGAAACCCAAAAGAAATTTGATTGTCGCAGATATTCATATACCGTATTCGTATCTAATAGTTTTTGCTAAAGGTGAATTCTGGAATGGTCCTGCATTTTTTACTCCACCCGAGATATTCGGTATAGGCGATGGGAAAAAAACTTGGCGAGAATTTACCGAAGACCTTATTACCGCATTCGATATAACTATTCATTCGTATCAAAGATTCAATCCCGCTTTTAATTTGGATGGTATAATTCTTTCGGGCAGAAAATTAAAAGATGGAATCGAACAAACAATTCAAAGTCGATTGAATGTCGATATAATAGATTTTGCAAAGATATTGAAGAAAAAAACTAAATTGAAACCTCAAAAAGCAAATATCGAGCCCGGTGAAGCTGTTATTGCTCTCGGTCTCGCTACTCATGGGAAAGCATTTTTATAATTATGGCAAAGATTATCGACATAGGACTTTATCATTCTCTCGAGAAACCACCTGCTCAAATGCGAGCCACAAGTATGAGAAAAATTTACACTTCTCTTCTCATCGTCCTGCTTATTATAGCTGGTGGAATCGCTTTATTCTTTTACTTTTCAAGCACTGAACGAGCCAACGCTATAACGGAAATTCCTACTAAACCCAAAACCAAACCGATAACTTTATCTGGGCAAATTGCCCGAAATCTTATCGAATGGGATAAATTTATAAATGCAATTCTACCATTAAATCCTCAGAAGGTTGTTTCGGATGGTGCAGATAATTTTATTTGCGTTTTCAAAATTAAATCTTCGATGCATCCCGATAGTCTTATTTTAAAAGTCGATAAGCTTGGAAAAATCATTACTATTATAGACACTTCGACCATCGATGGTAAATTTAATGTCGTATTTAAGGGTAGAATGGCGAGAGTGAACACTCAATTCCAACCGCAACCTATTAAGAAATTTTTGCTCACAACCGTTATGAATTTTATCGATTCACTTGCGGAAATGCACGGATTGACCGATATAAATCGACTGGTGGTCTCGGCAAACGAAAAAGTTAAGGGAGGCAATAAATTTAGATATAGATTGACAGCAAAAGGTTCTTACCAACAATTTATGGCATTCGCTCGAAAAATTAAGGAGCTTAAATATGCAATCGCTCCTGTTTCCTATGTAATCGAGATGGATTCGACTCGAGCGAATTTCGATATAGTTTGGGGACTTTACGATTTCAATCCGCCTGCCGACGATACCACTAAAGTAGCATCGAAAAAGAAAAAATAACCGATTATGAAAACAATGTTCAAAACATGGGCATTTCTATCGTTAGTTTTTGCAATATCTTTTATTTCTGCTCAACCTTATGAACCGCTTGAAAATCCGATTTCATTCGGCGATGATTTTGTGAATCCAACTCCAGATGCAACTATATTAAATCCTGCATTACTCTCGAGTTTCGGTCGAAGTTGGGTATCGGCACAACACGAAAGACTTTTCTGGGGATTGGGCGAATCTATTTATCGCAGTTCGATTTCTGCAAAATATTGCAGTTTCTATCGTGGCGGCGCATTCGATTTTTCATCGATGTCCGCAAATATCGAATCCCGATGGAAATTCTCATTTTCTTATTCTCAAAAAATATCGAAGGATATATCTGCTACCGATGCGATGAATCGAATGGGTTTATTCGCAGGAATCACGGCATCGCTGATTTCTCGCGGATATAACTCGAACAATATGGCGCTGGCTCAACCAGACCCATTGTTTGAAAATGGTAATTTCTCTAAAATTGCTCCCGATATCGGAATTGGAGTCGCATATCGAAAAAATTGGGGCGAAATATATGGCGGTGCATATCATCTATTATTCCCGAATCTCGCACTCGGCGATGAACCCGATAGATTGAATCCAGCAATTCAACTCGGTTTGCTGAAATCGATAAAAATATTTAATTTTCATCTCGGAATGCAGTATTCGCCTCGATACGGAAATTTTTGGCTCGATTTCGACCCTGTGCTTGGAATTTCCTTTAAGCCGATTCAAAAACTTATTGCGAAAGGCATCGTCTCGGGACATTCCGCTGGAATTAGCTCGGTTTATTCTCCCGATTTCGCAAAAAATTTCGCAGTTTCTTATAATATAACATTTCCATTGGATGGTATCTATATTCCATCGCATAATTTTGGCATCGAGTATCTGTTTGCACCGTTAGAACCGATTTTCCCCGATGTCGTTCCCGGAAAAATCATTATCGATGGCAAACCGATTCCGGGCGAAACATTGAGTTTGGGTTTGCCGATAACCAATACAGGTAAATTTCGCACACCGAAAATCCCTGTTTCTATTGTTTTCAGCGATTCATCGTTCACATTTTCCGCCGAGCCACTCAAACCCGAAAAATCTGAAACAGTGTGGACAAAAATTGCGAGCGATTATGCGGGCGATTTGAAAATCGCCGCTATTCTCAATCGAAAATCACCGCAAAAATCCGCCGATGTCGTTTTCGTCGAGAAAAATCCCGATGACAATTTCGCAGATACATCGGTTCACATTTTCGCTCCACCGCATCCTGAAATATCGGTCGAGAAAGGTGAACTTCATTTGATTCAAAAATTTTCTATTGCCGAGGACGAACCGATTGTCCCGATTTTATTTTTCGACCAAAATGATTCTACACTCGATAGCCGTTTCGACCACACGATTTCGATAATTTCCGACAGATTAGCAAAAAATCCCGATGTCAAAATCGGCATTCGTGGATATGTTGTCGATGGTGAGTCGGATAAACTCGCTTATGCTCGAGCGAGAGCTGTCCAAAAATCTTTGGCAACGAAACCCGAGATTGCAAATAGAATCGAAATGCCGAACGATTACGATATTCATCACAAGCGTGCGAAAAGGCAAAAGTTTCAGGGGACTAAAGTCGGCAAGATATATACGCCTCAGGAAAATCGACGGGTCGAACTCGAAGCGAAAATTATCGGTGAAAGCAAATTCGATTATCCTGCGGGAAAAATACCATCGAAAGTGCGAATCGATTCTATAACATCGATGCTCGAGCGAAATCCCGATATAATACTCGCCGTGCGTGCACCGACAATCGAACGGGCTTTCAAATATAAGGAATTGCTACTCGCTCAGATACAGGGTGAATTCGACGATAAGATATTTTCGCAGGATGGTGCATCGAGTGGGGTCGAACTTGTGCTTTCGCCCGCTGGTTCGATATATCGTCCACCGCAAGTGGTTCAACCCGCCGAGGGATACGAAATCGAACAGGGCTGGAATATGGCACAAATTACCGTGAAACCGAATGCCGAAGTGCCATTGAAAAATTCGCATATTTATATCGCCGATGGAAAAGACACTGTCGCAAAGTTCGATGGAACAACAGCAAAATGGAATTGGAAATTAAAAAATAATTTGCCGCCACCAGGTTCAGCATTTTATACTTCTGCTGAGGTCGAGGATACTTTCGGGCAATTTGCAAAGACGAGTTCACAAAAATTAAAAGTAATTGTCCAGAATATAAACGAGGTTCAGCAGCGGTTAATCCTTTTGCAATTTGCATTTGCGGGAAAACAAAGTGAATCCGAATACACGAATGCGAGAATGGAATATATCGCTCGGAAAGTTGTCGAACGGATACAATCGGGCGATGTCGATGTGATAGTCGCAGGGCATACGGATACAATCGGCACATTTGCGGGAAACAAAAAACTTTCGCAGCGGCGCGCCGATGAACAGCTCTCGATACTTCGCAAATATCTTCGGGGAATACTCTCCTTTGAGAGCGATACGACACTCGATAGTTGGATTGTGAAAAATAATGCGAGACTTCTCCCTAAGGGCTTCGGGATGTCCGAGCCATTCAGGATAATTCGCCTTCAACAGGGCAATGAAGTCCCGATTACTGTCGGAATAAATACTCTTCCCGAGGGCAGAATCAAAAACAGGCGAGTCGAAATTCTTTTCATTCCACACAAGAAAATCCCGCAAGAACCACAAGTAAATAGTTATACCGATTAAATCGAACAGCGATTTAAGTTTATCTAAACGAGATTATGGAAAAGACATTCACTTTCTCGATGATGCTCTCGACTTTTCATAAACTCCAATTATCTTTTCGAGCATGAGAATAAATAATGAATCACCTGCACAATAAAACATCTTCGATACCTAATTTCGTAGGGGCCTGCCCGTGATGAAACGATTTCCCATGTGGAAAGGGCGACCACAAGAGTCGCCCCTATATCCCGCGCATTCATCTGGCAACCCGACAAATCAATCCCATCGGGGCTCTATTTGATAAAAGCAACAATTGGAGATAGGACAATAACTAAGCGAGCAATACTAATGAAGTAGGGGGTCAGAAATACGGCTTTTATACCTGAAATGACGGGAAATGGCGTAAATAGGGCATTGACGGGGTCAGCGGAGCTTTCGACGCAGTCGACAATGGCTTCCGAGACTCTGATTAACGCGACGACCTCTCGGATAGAAGGTTGCAGAGAGATTATTTCATCGAAGATTAGTCGAAAAGGGGTTGCAACCCCTCGTTCAAACACAAGGAAGATAATATGGCATCCGTGATTATGGATAATCGGTCTGCCGCAGGACGAACTCGATGCCGCATAAACTCACCATAAATAAGCCTATCATATAACTTGACAATCAATTCACCTCGATTATATTGCTCTTGAAAAGGAGTGATATAATGCACTACAGAATTTTAATCGAACAAGATGAGGATGGTGTCTTTATTGCGGAATGCCCGACGCTGCCCGGCTGCATTTCTCAGGGAAAAACCCGTGGTGAAGCCATCGAGAATATTTCCGATGCAATAAAAGGTTATCTTGAAAGCCTGAAAAAGCATGGAGAAGCTATTCCCGCACCTATCACCGAGGAATTAGTCGAGGTAATGGCATGAGCAAGCTGCCAGTGCTATCGGGGCGCGAACTATGCAAAATCTTGGAGAAATTTGGGTATTTCATAGACCACCAAACCGGCAGTCATATTATCTTGAGGAATATCGACCCGCCCTATCGCCGCCTGACTGTTCCCGACCATAGGGAAATTGCAAAGGGAACATTGCGAAAGATTATCAGGGAAAGCGGATTAACACTTGAAGAATTTAAGAATCTATCCTGATAGCTGGCGTTATTGTGCATCTAATCGTGACTGCGGTGCCAATTACGCTTGAATACCGTGACAAGAAGTTGCGGCTCGGTCCGCTGGGCAAGGTAATGCGAGTTACGATTTCGCCCTGACGGAAATGCCAAAATCCAAAAACCAAATGACAAATGAAGCTCAAAATCCAAATGACTAAATGGGTGATAGTGAAGGGATTTTGACATTTGAGCTTTGACATTTGGATTTAATTATCGGCGACCCGGTGCGAGTTACGATTTCGCCCCGACGGAAATGAAACCCCACCATGGCTGGAAGCAATGCAAAATGAGTAATTGCCACATACACCCACACGCGGTAGAGTCGTGAAAGGACAATTCAACAACTTGTATTTTCTAAAAATTCCGACTTACGATTTTACATCCCACCATGTAAGTATCGGGTTTCTGTTTGCAGCGACATCGTCGAGCCGACGGACCGCTGTATCGTGCGGCGCGGATTTTAAAATATCGGGATTTTCCTCGGCTTCCTTGCGAATTCGAATCATTGCATCGGCGAATGCATCGAGTGTTTCCAATGGCTCGGTTTCGGTCGGTTCTATCATCAATGCCTCGTGAACAATCAATGGAAAATAGATTGTCGGTGCGTGAAAACCGAGGTCGAGCAATCTTTTGGCAATATCGAGAGTTTTCACACCATATTTTTTCAAAAATTCACCGGATAGAACAAACTCGTGCATCGATGTCGATTTATAAGGCAGGTCGTAATACTTTTCGAGAATCGCTCGCAGATAATTCGAGTTCAACACCGCATCCTCGGATGTTTTTCTGATACCATCGGCGCCGAGTGATAGTATATAAGCATAAGCTTTAACTATAACTGCGAATGCTCCCCAAAATGCCTGAACTTTACCGAGCGACTGCTGAATATCCCAATCGAGTGAATATTTACCATTTGCGAATACAATTTTCGGCTTTGGAATAAATGGTTCGAGATGATTTTTCACAGCCACAGGACCCGAACCTGGACCGCCTCCGCCGTGAGGTGTCGAAAATGTTTTGTGAAGATTATAGTGAAGTGCATCGACACCGAAATCGCCCGGTCGAGCGATACCGAGCAGCGCATTCATATTCGCACCATCCATATAAAGTTGTGCGCCGACAGAGTGAAGCATATCTGCGACCTTTTCGATATCGCTTTCGAATATCCCGAGAGTGTTCGGGTTCGTAACCATCAATGCTGCAAGGTCTTTATCGAGATACTTTTCGAGTGTTTTCAAATCGATTTTGCCATCGGGACCCGATTTTATTTCGATAGGTTGCCATCCACTTAGCACGATGGATGCAGGATTTGTCCCATGCGATGAATCGGGGATTACGACATTTTTGCGTGGATTGCCCTGTGCCTCGTGATATCTTCGCATTATCATAAGACCTGTGATTTCGCCATGAGCGCCTGCGGCAGGTTGAAGTGTTATCGCATCCATTCCACCGATTTTGCAAAAGCCATTGCCGAGTTCGCTCATAATTTCGAGTGCTCCCTGCACATATTCATCCGGAGTAAGCGGATGAATTTTAGTGAATCCAGCGAGGTTAGCGAGACGCTCATTTATTTTGGGATTATATTTCATCGTGCAGGAACCGAGCGGATAGATACTTTTATCGAGATGATAATTTTTGGCAGAGAGTTCGACAAAATGCCTAACGACTTGCTGTTCAGCTAATTGCGGAAATTTCGCCTCGGATTTTCGCACCATATTATCGGGTAATAGTTTTTTCGATTCGTATTTAGGGACATCGGATTTCGGTAATTTAACACCTATTCTCCCCTCTTTCTCGATTTCCCATAGAAGTTCGGACATTTTGAAAACCTCCTATTATATTTTAAACATTCGATAGATTATTTATTTTCGACAGCTGGAATATTTCTTGTGGTCAAATAACTTTCGTATTCGGTATGGTCTCGAAGAACTTCTATTGCTCGCTGAACAGTTTTATCATTTTTCAAATCGAAACGGTATCGTTCTTTTTCTCCCCAAATCGCCTGAATGAGCTGCCGCTTGATTTCTCTTTTGACAAATTTTAAACTACGTTGAAAATCGAGTTCTTCCTCGACAATAAGTCTGCTTCTAAGATTGTCTATCATTTTCATAGTGGTATCGGAAATAGAATCTTCCACTGCGATAGAATCGAGTTCATCGAGAATCAACTCCTCGCGTGATTTGTATTCAAAATCCTTTTCCTTAATGAAATTTTTGAATTCCTTTACCATTTTATCTGTAACCTCGAAATCTGGGGATTTCAACTGTCCTTTGTGCGTGGCAACATAATGGACAGCAAATCCGAAAAATAATCCCTTTCGGAAAATATCGAATTCGAGTTTATTGAGTTTCCGCGGTTTAAATTTTATATCGGGTTGAATTCCACCACCACCATAAACTTTTCTGCCACCTTTAGTGTAATAAAGCGGTTTTTCTTCTGTAGTATCTGTATCTGCGGGTTCCAATTTAAAATCCCATGGATCCTGTTCATCGGGATTATAATTCAGTGTATCGGATATAATCGAGCTATTTCTTCCCTTAAGATAGTTTTCTTTCTGGATACATCTACCACTTGGAATGTAATATTTTGCTGTCGTGATTTTAAGTGCTGTGCCATCGGACATAGGTCGAACAGATTGAACGAGTCCTTTGCCAAAACTCGACATACCGAGAACCACACCTCTATCGTGGTCTTGAATAGCACCTGTTACAATTTCCGATGCCGATGCACTTCCACCATCGACAAGGACTATCAATGAACCCGTAGAATATTCTCCCTCGTTTTCGGTATAATACTCTCTCGACTGATATTCGGTGCGTCCTTTAGTATATACTACCAAAGCATCCTTGCCTAAGAATTGACTCGCAACCGAAACAGCTTGCGATAATAAACCGCCCGGGTTACTTCGTAAATCGAGAATAATACCCTTAGCACCCTGTTGTGTGAGGTCTATCAGTGCATTTTTTATTTCATCGCCAGACTCTGCTGAAAATTGTGTAAGTCGAACATAACCTATATCATCATCTACAAGTCCATAGTATGGAATCGGTTTTATCTCGATAATATCTCTTACGATTATTACATCGAACGATTTCGGCTCGCCTTCACGGGAAATTGTGATTGTTACTTTAGTGCCAGGGTCTCCACGAAGTTTAGAAACAGCTTCTTCTGTTGTTATTCCTTTTGTGGATTCTCCTTCGATTTTAATTATTTTATCTCCAGCTTGAATACCAGAACGATAAGCGGGTGTGCCTTCTATTGGCGAGATAACAGTTAACCATTTATCACGCAATCCTATTTGAATTCCAAGACCGCCAAATTTCCCGCGTGTATCGATTTTTAAATCATTATACTGTTTCGGTGTAAAAAATACAGTGTGTGGGTCGAGTGTCGATGTCATTCCATCTATTGCACCTTTGATAAGTTTTCTATAATCTATCGGGTCCACATAGTCTGTATATATAGTAGTAATGACCTGGTCCGCCATTTTAATTTGTTTATATATATTAGTTTTAGCCGAAGCAAAAATAACCACTGTAATTGCAATTAAGAATAGTATTATCCCTGCATATAGTATTCGTCTATTCATTAAAACCTCCTGTTCATTTCATATATAGTATATTAAAAGATTCATTTATATATTTTGTCGATATTATGCCTGTATATATTCCCGATGAAATTTTATACGGCGACCATATAATAGTCCCAGAATTCGACCGTTTCTCTATTATATATTCATCGGAATCGAGTTGTAAATATGAATATATAAATCCATCGGTAGAGCAAGCGGAAACACTCATATATGGAAGTTCGCTATATGTATGTTCACCTGAGAATTCAGTTATCGACGCACCATCTGTATCGACAATATTCCCCTGAAAATATATATCCTCATCTATGCCGACACATACGAAATTGCCATCGGATAGCGGCGCTACACTGAACCTTATACCATTATAAGGAAAAGCGGTGAACCATCCAAATGCAAATGTAACGAATGCTATAATTATAAGACAACCTGCGATACCCTTCATTTATTTATCTCCCTACTATCGATAAACATATTTATATTATATTTGCTTCTCCAGCAATATTATTTTGAATTTTTTAGCAAAAATCGTTCTAACAAGATTTCGCAATTTTTCATATTCATCTGTCGAAATACGCTTTTCTTTCAATGATAGTGAAATACTAATCTGCATCGAATTATTCCCGTGCTGTGATGTTATATCGATTGTTCCAACTTCATCCTCGATATGCGTAACAGGTGGAACATATACAATACTATATTCATCGGGTATTTTTATAGTAATGTCTTTTACGATTTTTATCGGTATCTCTAAATATATCGGGAATGTTCTTTTTTCCTCAGAAATATCTGGCAGTGAAAACAAACCGAATGCTGAATTGGGTAACCATAATATAGCCATCGGGTCTTGAGTGATGAGGAAATTATTAGCAGTAAATGAAAATTCGATAGTCGCTTTGCCCGAATTGGTTTCGATACCATCCATTTTAGGTTCACCTTCGATTTTTGCACCATCTGCAACATTAGATGCAGCTTTCTGAAATTTCTGTTTTTTCTTGCTCTTTTTAGCATGACGGAACATAGAACGAATCGAACCCGCAGCATCACCGATTACAGTAGTAGTGATTTCGCCAGCAATATTTCCCGAGGCATCGAGACTCAAATCGTAAGTATTAATCGCCATATTATCGTCGGGGCGAATAGCAGGAATTTCATTTAATTTAGTTTCACCCGGTGATATTATCAACGACTTTTCACCATTAGCACTTCCAAGAAACCCAGCGGATGCATATTCCTGTATCGGGTCGAGATATAAAATTTTACCATCGAGTTCAACCATAACGACCATTCTCGAAAATTGATGAACCGAAGGAAAATCCTGGATTTTTGCACCACCCGATGCAACGAGAGCAGGTTTTGCCTGTATTTTAATCGCTTGCAGCATAGAGATAAGCAAAACCGAAAGGTCTCTGCTGTCGCCATAGCCATTTTTAAGAACGATACCGGCATCGTTTGGACGATAGCCGACACGATTGGGACTTATATGTATCCTATTGAATTTCTCCTGAATGTAATATAAAATGCTTTCGAGTGCATCTCGTTTGGATTTCCCCGTAGAAAGCGATTCCGCCAATGCAGTTATATCGTCGTCACCGACAGTATGAGGTAAGAACATCCCTGTGATAGATTCCAATTCATCGACCCAATTCCGAGAAGCACTATATAGAACAGTCGGCATAATTTCTCGAAGCGGCAACATATTAGATTCAAATTGAGCACCCTTATAATCCTTAATTGTCCAGCTTGCTGTGTTGCCTGCAATTTTTGGTTTTGGAGCGCCGGAAATAGATTTATAGTTTATCTTTTTGCCCGATAGCGCGAAAAAAACTTTTTTAGCAGGTTCTTCACCGACAAGAACATTCATCCCCCCGAATGGTATCGGCGCATCCTTGCTGGTTTTGGTTTTGTAGTGAATCTCGATAACCGAGCTTTCAGCAAATGCCGGAATGGAAATCACCATCTGCATCATTTTGGTATAAATAGTAGCTGCGGAATATCCCGGTGCAATAACTTCATTGACCTCGGTAGAATCCACAGTAGAAACGCCATCGGCATTTATCGTTCTCGCACGAATCAGTTCCACCGCATCATAATCTGCATTGAAAATTATTTTGAAATTCGATAATTTTTTCTTCCCACGATATGTGTATGCTTTAGCGAGAAAATATCTCTCGGTTTCAGAACCGGACTGTGTGAGTTTCGTTATCGAACTGTCGCAGATTATATAGTATGATGCATTAGGAAAATCCTCGTGCGGTGGAACAGAATTAATCGTTTTTTTCAAATTTTGCGAAACAACGGTATCTGCCGAGAAATCGAATGCAAAAATCAATGAACTCAAAGCGATTGTCAATAAAATAATCTTTCTCATATTTCCCCCTTAATTTCAATCGATTATAGTTATAAAATTAGCGATTTAAAAATAACATTCCCTTTTCAGAATTTTTATAATTTGTGTAAGACTTCCTGAACTCAGTATAATCTTTCAGCGGAACATCGATATCGGGAAGTTTTAACGATGATTTATAGGTTACCGTTTTCCCTCGAATACCATAATCCATCGAATATTTAAAATATTTATTGTTTATATTCACATTATTGGGAATACTTTTGGGTTTATAGTCTGCTGGAAGTTGTATCGTTTCGGTTATATCCGAACCTATCGTGAATTGAATTTCCAACGGATATTTCCTATCATCGAGTTTAGTATATTCTGAAAGTGAACTGCTTAATATATCGAAAATATGCTGAGCGCACGGTGCAGATAACAGTAGATAATCTCCCGCATCGATTGCAAAATCAGGTATTTCGTATTTAAGAGTTATTTTTGCGGGTTTAAAAAGGTCGGTAGGAGAATCGGGTTCAAATTTTAAATCCACTAATTTTGCACTCGGGTCGATTTGATTTATCATCCTGCGGAAAAATCTTTCCCTATCTTCTTTTTCCAGCACCTGCTGAATTTGACGAATGACCATATCGTAAATTCCACTGCCCGTGATAACCACAGTGCTTGTAAGATTTCCAGCATCGTCGATTTTTGAATCGGCGATAATATTTCCATTATTTATTTCAGGTCCTATAAGCGGGAAATATTTAAGGTCCTCACCTTCTTTTGAAAGAACAAGATAACCTTTTCTGCTATAATATCCTGGAAGTGTATCCGCAAGGTCGACAGTTGTATCGAAAAAATGCTCCTTGCCATTTCTTGTGCGAACCATCGTTATCTGATGATTGAATTGATTGACAGCTACATCGTAAATGATATATCCCATCGGATTTGTTAGAACATTGTAGGCATCGAATCCAGCTTCACGGAACATAGCAACAGCGAGCGCCGCTTTATCCTTACATACACCACTTCGAGCTGCAAATGTTTCATTGACATCGTGAGGAGTAATTCCTTCCTTATCACCGAGTGAAAGCCCAACATATCTTACATCCTGCGAAGCCCAAATAGCAATAGCTTTAATCGAATCCATTTCGCTTTTGCAAGTTTCCACAAGCGATTTCACCATTTTGGGAATTTCGGAGTCGGTTATTTTCATAGGCGGTTCGGTTATATCCCAGGCTTTACGAGAAAGTTCTTTCCAGGTTACATTTGAGAACAATACCAACGGGACATATCTACTTGCAGATGGCATACCGAATTCAGGCACGAACGCTCGTGTGCTGTCAGCTTCCCAAACAAGTGCATGATAATCTTTCCAGTCATATTCCTTAAATTTAACCAAATCCTTATTGTCATTCATAATTTTATAATGAACTTCGCCGATTCTCGATTTAGGAATAAGGTTCACAGAACGATTGCTGTGAATCGGTTCGGTCGATTGAAAACCAGCAGAACCTGAAATGACACCATCAAAATATGGTTTCAGTATCGTATATTTATACGCAAGAACCACTGCATCACCGGGATAAAGTTTGGGGAAATGGATTGTCTTCTTGCGCAAATTTGTCCAATAAATATCCATCGCACCCTCGGATGCCACTTGGTCGATGATTTCGCTATCGGGAACAAATTCGATTGTCGAATCGGGATGAATAACTCCAGCATAAAATATATCGATTGTCATCATTTGACTATCATAAGACAAATTAGTAACGCTTTCATCTTTCAAACCCTGTGGAGTTAGTGGTTTCTCGAGTGAATATGAGTATTGAGTTACGGCTCCATTCTCTTCAAATATACTACTGTCCACATTTTCGATAACGATAGCATTAGCATCGGGATAGGTGAAAGCATCTCCCGCATCGACAATTTTTGCCATAATTTCTGGAGGCACTTTATTAAATTCAGGATGAGCAAATCCGAAATGCTGACTCCCTTTCGGCGCACAGCTAACGAACAATACCACTGCAATAAGCGCTGTTATAGTTAAAATTATCTTTCTCATTTATCCCCCTTCATTTGTTAAATTTCATTCCAATATTTTTTCATCGATTCGACAAGTTCGTCGATGTCGTCCTTAGCATATAAATCTGAGGATGAAATCAAAAGCACATCCTCCATTGCCGAATAAAATTTCCCCACATTAATTCCAGGAAGTATATTTTTTCGAGCGAAAGTTTCTACAACATCGGATGCCTTGCCCGGAATTTTAATCGCAAATTCTCTGAAAAATGGCGCATCGAACAATAAAGATATACCTGAAATTTCAGTCAATTTTTCCGCCAAATAATGAGCTCGGTCGAATAAAAGTTTAGATAGAGTAGAAAATCCTTTTGCACCGAGTAGTGCGAGATATACAGTCGCTCTGAGTGCACACAATTGCTGATTCGTGCAAATATTCGATGTCGCTCTCGCTCGACGGATATGCTGTTCCCTCGTCTGGAATACCATAACGAAACCGCGTTTGCCATCGACATCTTTGGTCATTCCGATAATTCTGCCGGGCATAGAGCGAATCAATTCCTTTTTTGCAGTCATAAAACCGATATATGGTCCACCATAAGAGATGTAATTCCCGAACTGTTGAGCCTCACCGACAGCGACATCGGCATCGTAATCACCGGGTGGTGCAATAATCCCGAGACTCATCGGGTCTGGTATCGCAACGATATAAATAGCACCCACCGAATGAATTATATCCGCAAATTGCTTACCATCTTCGACTATACCGAAGAAGTTGGGATTTTGAACGATAACACAAGCGGTGTTTTCATCGACAAGTTTTTCGAGTGCCGATACATCGGTAGTTCCGCTGCTCGATGGCACAGGAACAAGTTCCACATCGAAACTGTGAATGTATGTTCGCAGAACCTCGAGATAAAGTGGATTAAGTCCTTGTGAATAAATCACTCTTTTGCGTTTCGTGGAATGCAGTGCAAGAATAGCGGCTTCCGCGGTTGCCGATGCACCGTCATACATCGAGGCATTAGCTACTTTCATACCTGTCAAAGTTGCCATCATCGACTGGAATTCAAAAACAGCGGTAAGTGTTCCCTGACTGACCTCGGGTTGATATGGAGTATATGCAGTATAAAATTCAGGGCGTCCAGCGATTTCATCCACAGTTGCCGGAACATACATTTCGTAAGCTCCACCGCCAATGAAATTTTTCATTTTCGCAGCACGATTCTTATCGGCGAGAGATGCAATTATTCTTTCGATTTCGATATCGGATAAACCATCGGGAAGTGGTAATTTTGCATCGAATTGTATTTCCTTTGGAATTGCATCATCGATAAGTTCATCGATTGAATCGACACCTATTCTTTTTAGCATATCTCGACGATTTTCATCTGTTTGAGGGAGATATGGGAAATCAGCCATTTTGTGCCTCCAAATTGTATTTCATTATAAAAATTTCGATTATCAGAAACAAATTGCAATCGCACTATATAAATTAGACGATGCAAATGATAAAAATGTTTCGATAAAATATCCTGTGCGAAAAATTATTCCCCGATAAGCTTCCTGTATTCATCGGCAGAAAGTAGATTTTTAATGTCATCGTGATTAGCGATTTTTATTTTTGTCATCCATCCACTACCGTATGGGTCTTTGTTTATAAGGTCTGGAACTGTTGCCAATTCCCGATGCACTTCGACAATTTCACCGGAAACGGGAGAATAGACATCCGAAACGGCTTTAACAGCCTCGATTGTGCTGAATGTATCACCGACCGAGACTTTTTTATTGGTAGAAGGAAGCTCCACATAAACGACATCGCCAAGTTCACCTTGTGCATAATCGGTTATTCCAACCGATGCTATGTCGCCTTCGACCTTAACCCATTCGTGTTCCTTTGTGTAATAAAGACCATCGAGAACCATTATAACCTCCTAATAAATTTGGTTTATTAAAATAATTTACAATTATAAATTTATTTTAATTTTTAGCAATCATTTTTTGATTAGAATTTCTTTTTTCTCAGTAGAAAAATAGGAAAACTAACTTTTATCGGTATTTTAAAATTTATTTATTAAGCAGGTGCAACAGGGAATTGTTCGGAGAACAAGGAAAGTTGCACGAAGAAAACACCCGAAGGGGTGTGCGCCCGGAGGGATTCGAACCCTCAACCTTTGGCTCCGGGGGCCAACGCTCTATCCGTTGAGCTACGGGCGCGCAATAAGGTAATCAATCGTTAAGTTCCAATAGTGTGATATTGGAATTAGTATATATGCAGATTTGCGATGCTATTTCGAGTGATTGTCGTGCTATTTTTTCAATCGGCATTTTATTATCCTGCATTAAAAACGCTTTCGCTGCTGAAATAGCATATCCGGAACCCGAGCCTATTGCAACGATTCCATTTTCCGGTTCTAACACATCGCCTGCACCTGTGAGCAATAATGCTTTTTCGTTATCGAGAACGGCGAGTTCGGCTTCGAGTCTTCGCAGAGCTTTATCGGTTCGCCATTCTTTAGCGAGTTCGACTGCCGAGCGAATTAAATCGTTGTGTTCGGATAATTTACTTTCGAACCTTGAAAGCAATGCGAGACCATCTGCGGCGGCACCGGCAAAACCTGCAAGGACACTTTCATCTGCAAGGTAACGAACCTTTCTGGCATTACCTTTTATAACCATTTCGCCGAGTGTAACCTGTCCATCGCCTGCAATAACGGCTTTGCCATCTCTTACTATACCGATTATAGTCGTTCCGTGATAATTCATTATTTTCTCCCGAATTTAGATTATTTTGATATATTTTATAAATTATATAAAAAATTAGAGGAATGCAATAAAAGAATTTTCTTTTTCGATTATTATAACTTATTATTATTATATTAGTCAATACTTATATATTTATTGTCAATTATTATTATATTATTGCATAAATTCAAAATATTATTAGTATTCGATTATGAAAATTAGCGATAAAATAAAAACATTTATAGATTCTATTGAGAGTTCAGGGGATTTTAAGTCTTTGGGATTATATATAATCGCCGTGATACTTATTCGCAATGGACTCGAAAGTTTTATAAGTAATGGGAAATTATTTAGAGCAAATTTATATTTTTCTGAATTCCCAATGTTTTATCTTATTGGATTTTTGATTTGTGCTATTTTACTCGGACTATTTGTCCCTCCATCTGAAAAAAGCTATAAAATATCTGCATTCGGAATAATTTTGATTTTTCTTGCACCGATTCTCGATATTTTAATTTTGGGTGAGGGTTTCCAACTCGGTTATCTTAACTTTTCTAATTTTAAACAATTTTTTAATGGAATGATTTCATTATATATGACTCTTCCGTTTTATCCTATGCACAGGGGCCTTTCACCCGGTCTACGAATCGAACTATATATTATTTCATTTCTTTTATTTATATATATATATACACGAACCAAAACTATATGGAAAGCTATATTGGTGCCGTATATTTTTAATATACTATTATTTATACCTGCATCGATAATATATATAAATTCAATCATCTCAAATATACTTCGATATATTTCGCCTATACTATTCTCGGGAACACGGCATATTAGTGCATCGTCGAGTTTTGTTATCATAATTTATATATTAACGATTATATGGATTTATATACTAAATAAAAATATATTTTATGCATTACTAAAAGGATTTCGACCGATTCGATTTATTCATTATGGCGGAATGATTATTGCCGGAGTATGGATTGGAATCGGTGGTTCTATTCAAAAATTGTATGTTATAAATTATATCGACTTATTGTCAATGATTATTGGTTATGTCGCTCTATGGATATTCGCAGTTTTTATAAATTATTACTACGACTATGATGGCGATTCGATTTCTCAAAATAGAACACCGATAGTTCAAAATATTATCGAAAAAAATGAATCATCCTCTATTGCATGGGTTGGATTGATAATCGGCCTAATTTTTCTCGGTTCACAGAAAAGTGCTGTGTTCAAGGTCGCCACTATGTTCGTCGCATTGGCATATATTTATTCCGCAACACCTGCGAGATTGAAAAGAATTCCGATAATCGCTACGCTTACTCTCGGTTTGACAACACTTTCGGGAATCCTGATGGGTTATTCATTTATCAGGGGAAATATAGATAAATTTCCCGCAGGAATCGCATGGGCAGCGGTTATTTGCGTGATGCTCGGTTTCTGCACAAAAGATTTAAAAGATATCGATGGCGATAGACAATCTAATACATTTACAATTCCAACTATATTTGGCTATAATAATGGAAAAATTATTTGCTCAATATTTTCCGCTATAGCGATAATTTTAATTCCCATAATCGCAGGGCATATTTCATCGATACCGATTTTCGCTGCGATTGGATTTGCAATCGTTATGTTTTTCTACATAATTTTATCATCTAATCCAAAAGAGACACTGCTATTATTGTTTTCGACAACCTATTCGATAATTTATCTTATATTCTGGTATCCTTTCAATATTTAAATTCTCTTAAAAAAATTTTAAATAATTGATTTTTCCACTTGACAAAATCGAACTCATTCATATAGTATTTGTTGTGGGGATGAGTGGGGAAAAGTGGGGAATTTAATAATACTTTGAATTACAAAGGGTTAAGCAAAAACCTTGATGAAACTTATTAGATATTTTTAAGGACTGAAAAATGTTCACAGGAAGATACACACATAAACTCGATGCCAAAGGCAGACTCGCATTACCATCTAAAATGCGTGAAGCTGGAATTGGTTTGCAATATAGTCAGTTTGTTGTCAGCAAAGGAATCGATGGCTGTATCGCTGTTTTTCCTGTGGATAAGTTTGAGAAATTTATCGACGAATTCGACCCATCCGAACTCGAGATGGAACAGGGATTAAATTTCTATCGTGAATTCGCATCCTGGGCACATTATCTCCCTGTGGACAATCAGGGTAGAATCAATATCCCACAAACACTGCTCGATATAGCGAGTATCGATAGCGATGTTCTTATACTCGGCGTCGTCGATTGGATTGAAATATGGAATCCCGATGAATATGAAAAACATTTGAAAGATTCGAAAGTTAATTATAACAAAGGTGCAAAAACATTTTTTAGCGCTGCGATACGAGGAAAACGGAAAAAATATGAAATACCACCAAAGCGTTCTGACTTGGAAGATTCTTGAATTTTTAGTTATAACCGATGATGGAATTTATGTGGATGCCACAATCGGTGATGGAGGACACTCGCTCGAAATATTGAAATCTGCGAAAAATGTTAAAATTATCGGAATCGACAAAGATATTCGAGCTGTCGAAACTGCAATAAATAAACTAAAGCTCTTTGGAAATAGAATTTCGGTCTTTTATGGCGATTTTGCCGATATCGAACAGATTGTCCGCGATGAAACAGAATACGATTTCGTCGATGGCATCCTTTTCGACCTCGGTCTTCGTTCGGAAATGGTGGATGACAACACTTATGGTTTCTCGTTCAAAAAAAATGGGATGTTAGATATGAGGTTCGATAAAAAATCATCCAAAACCGCGTATGAAGTCGTGAATAGATACAGCGAATCGAGATTGATACAGATTTTCCACGATTTTGCCGATTTAAGAAATGCCAAATCGATTGCGAAAAAAATAATTTCGGCAAGGAAGAAAAATCGAATCGAAACCACCACCGAACTCGCGGAAATCGTCGCGAATGGAATACCAAGTTATAGACAAAACGATTTTTTAGCTCGGATTTTTCAAGCGATTAGAATCGAGGTCAACGATGAATTCGATAAACTGAAACAGGCGCTCGAATCGAGTCTCGAAATTGTCGAATCGGGCGGAAGAATCGCCGTGATAACATACCATTCGGGTGAAGATAGAATCGTCAAAAATTTTTTCATCACCGAATCGAAAGATTGCATCTGTCCACCCGAATTGCCTGTCTGCCGATGCGGTCATCGAAAGAGTCTACGGATTATAACGAAAAAACCGATTATTCCATCGAAGGAAGAAATCGGAAGAAATTCACGAGCGCGTTCAGCGAAACTTCGAGTCGCTGAAAAACTTTAAAAAGGAGAATTGTGATATTTTTGAAGAACAAGTTGTTAAGGGGTTTCGCTTCATTGAAAATCCCCGCTTTAATACTCGCCATATCTATATGTGCAATTCTTTTCGTTTGGCAACGAGCATATACACTTTCAATCTCGAGACAGGTCGTAAAATTGGAATACCGCATGAGAGAATTGCGTTCACAAAATTCCGAAAAAGAAATAATTTTGTCAGAACTTTACTCATCCGAACGCATCGAGTCGCTTGCCGGTGAAATATGCGGTCTCCATTATTCCAAATCGGATGACAGAATACTCGTAATCGATAAACAGCAATATCAAAAAACTAATTCACATTTGAAACAAAGTTTCTTTGCTATAAAAAAGTATTTCACGCAGAAATGGGCATCTATCACAGGTTCGAACAAAAACCTTATGTCCGAATATAATTCGGGCACACTTTAATTCTGAAAATTTATGTATGTTTTCATCGAAACACATAAATCGTCTCGTGATTGTGGCTTTACTATGGGTTGCTGCGATTGTAATCGTTCAGGCAAGACTTGTTGCGATTCAAGTATTTTCGGCAAAACAACTCAAACAGCGAGCTATCAATCAGCAGGTAAAATCTAAGGATATTCCTGCAAGAAGAGGTTCTATATACGATAGAAACGGGAAACTTCTCGCGAGAGATAATATTTTCTACGATATCGTTGCCGACCCGCAGCAGTTGGATAGTCTCGATACTGTAGATAGCGTTCTTTGTCAAATTTTTCAAAAACCTTCAGGATTCTATCTCAACAAAATTTTGCCTTATATCGAGCGAAGATTCGTCTATCTCGAACGCAAGGTTCCAACCCCGATTGCTCAAAAGATAAAAAGTAAAAAGATAGATGGTATATATTTTACACCATTTTATAGCCGTTCATATCCTTATGGTTCACTGGCATCGACACTCATCGGATGCGTGAACAACGATGGCAAAGGTATCGCAGGTATCGAACTTATGTATGATTCCTTGCTTGCAGGTATCCCGACTCAGAAACTAATTTTCACCGATGGATTCGGCGATGGCTATCCATTACTTTGCTATTCCACAGGCGAACCTATCCCTGGGAACGATATATATTTGACAATCGATATCGAATTGCAAGGGATAGTCGAAACGGAATTGAAAAAACGACTAAAAGAAACCGAAGCTAATTCCGCATGCACTATTCTACTGAATCCACATACTGGCGAAGTTCTTTCGATGACATCGCTGCCGAATTTCGACCCGAACGATTATATAAAATATCCATTGAAAATGCGTCGAAACCGCAACATTACCGACCCTTACGAACCAGGTTCGATATTCAAACTCGTAACATTCGCAGGCGCACTCCAGGAAAATTTAATCACAACTTTAGATACAATCGACACACACAATGGAACAATCAGGATTTGCGGAAGAACTGTAACCGATGTGCATTCGATAGGGAAAACTCCTGCAAGAGATATTATGATTCATTCCAGTAATGTCGGTATAACTCTAATCGCTCAGAATTTCGATAAAGCTACTTTCTACAAATATATAAAACTTTTCGGATTCGGCACACCGACCAATATAGACCTCAATGCAGAATCTTCGGGAATACTTCGTCCGCCGTCGAAATGGTGGGGAACTACTATGGCAACTTTACCTATGGGATACGAGGTATCTGCAACTTCTATTCAAATTGCATCCGCCTATGGAGCTGTTGCAAACGATGGTGTTCTTATGCGTCCCTATGTAGTAGATAAAATCTCTAAATTCAACGATGATAGAGTGATAGATAAAAAACCGCTTCGTATCCGAAGAGTAATTTCACGATGGGTTGCGGACACATTGTCGCAGATTTTCAGAGAGGTTGTAACTCACGGAACAGCGGTGAAGGCGAATTCGAATATAATCAAAATCGCTGGCAAAACTGGAACGAGTCATAAAACTCTCATCGGTGAGAAAGGTTATCGAACCGATTCATATTTTGCATCGTTTGTGGGATATGCTCCATACGACGACCCATATATCGTCGGTTTGGTCGTAATAGATGACCCGAAAACTAAAAATCATTACGGTGGGTATGTCGCTTCTCCTGTTTTTAGAAATGTGCTGGAAAAAGCGATTAGCGCAGGGATTTTTCCATCGCCGAGTTCGCAAAAGCTTTTCGTCTATCAGCGGAATCGAAATCGAGACAAACTCGTTTCTGTTCCTAATCTCATCCGAACGACTCCCGAACAAGCGCGTGAGATATTGAAAATGAGAAATCTCGATGCAAAAATTTACGGTGTTGGAAATGTAGTAATCGACCAAAGTCCCGAACAAGGACGAGTTGTCGAACCGAACAGTGTTATAATTCTTCACCTGCATCAACTTTTAGCGGACTCGAAAGATACAACAGCTGTTCCCGATTTGGTTGGATTGCCATTGAGAAAAGCTATCGAGCTTTTATCCGAACATAATATCCCGATGCGAATTCAGGGAAGAGGTATCGTGATTAAGCAATTACCCGAACCCGATTCGATTATAGATTCTAATTCGGTCTGTATTCTTGTATGTGAACCGAAAGGAGAATTTTTTGATACCCAAAAAACTAAAAACAATTATCGAGAAAATTAAGTCCAAAATCGATTGCAAAATCATCGGTGATGTCGAGGATTTAACTGCAAATGGTATAACATCCGATTCGAGGAAAGTCGATGATGGTAAAATTTTTGTTGCAATAAAAGGTGTGAATTCCGATGGGCATAATTTTATCGAGCAGGCAATCGAAAATGGAGCGGTTTGCATTGTCGCCGATAAATATTGTCTAAATCGAAATTTCCCGATTCCACTAATTTTAGTCGATGACACTTATGAGACACTCGTCTTTTTACTCGAATTCTTTTTGAGCGAACCGCCAAAAAAATTATACGCAGTTACAGGAACAAATGGCAAAACTACGACGACCTATATTTTATGGAATATTTTCAAATCCGCTGGCGAGAAAGCGGGTGTTATCGGAACATTGGGATATATGTTCGATGATGGTATCACAAAAAATATGTCGATAACAACTCCCGATGTCGAATCATTGTGGAAATTGCTAGCTCGAATGCGAGATAGAGGAATTACGGCGGTCGCAATCGAGGCATCATCGCACGGAATAGACCAGAAACGAATTTTGGGATTGAATTTTCGCTCATCGATATTCACTAATTTAAGTCGGGACCATCTCGATTATCACAGCGATATGGAAAGTTATCTACTGGCGAAATGCAAATTATTCGAGTCGAGCGAATTAGATTCGATTTCGGTAGTAAATATAGACGACCCGGCGAGCAAAACGATAATCGAACTTAATCGAGGGAAACTTTTGACCTATGCAATAGAAAATAAAAATGCCGATGTAATATCCGAGCCCATTTCTATGAATTTTTCCGGCTCGCAGTTCAAATTGAAAAGTCGATGGGGTGAATTTGTAGTTCATCTGAATCTACCTGGTCGGTTCAATATCTATAATGCAACCGCGGCGGCAGCATCGGCTCTCGCGACAGGATACAGTGTCGAAAATGTCATCGCTGGAATCGAGTCGGTTGAAAATGTGAAAGGACGATTTCAGATAGTCGATTTAGGTCAACCGTTTCAAGTGATTATCGATTATGCTCATACGCCCGATGCATTGAAAAATCTTATCATCACTGCTCGGAAATTAAGCGAGGGTCGAGTGATTGTGGTTTTTGGTGCAGGCGGCGATAGAGATAATGAAAAGAGACCGATAATGGGCAACATCGCAACCGAACTCGCAGATTATGCTATTATAACATCGGATAATCCGAGAAGTGAGAATCCAGATGCAATCATAGATATGATTGTCGATGGCACTGTCCGTAATAACTTCGAGCGGATAACGGATAGAAAAAATGCGATATTTCGAGCGATTTCGATAGCTCGAGCAGGCGATACTGTGCTAATCGCTGGCAAAGGACACGAGGATTATCAAATTTTTGCCGAACGAACAATTCATTTCGACGATGTCGAAATTGCTGAGGAAACGATAAAAGAACTTTGAAATAAAACATTTTTGAGAGAAACCTCTTTTAGAAAACTTTTGTATTTCTAACGACCAGAGGTCGTTAGAAAATATTTAAAGTTTTTAGAAAAGGAATGTGAGGAAAACCCCTTTTCCCAAAAAGGATTTGCCTCACAAAATTTTTCTTTGTGTAATTTTGAAAAAATGAAACAGGAAAAAATAAAAAATATTGCGGAAATAATCGATGGCGAACTCACCGATAAGAATGCAGAGAATGTATATGTTCGCGGTGTCGGTGTCGATACGAGGACGATTCGGGCAGGCGAGATATTTTTCGCATTGAAAGCCGAACGCGATGGTCACGAATTTGTTCTCGATGCCTACCAGAAAGGTGCATTGTTGGCGGTAGTCGAAAGAAAACTCGAACTTCCGATACCGCAGATTATTGTTCGAGATACACTTTCAGCTTTAGGGAAACTTGCATTGTCATATAGAAATGCGATAAATCCAAAAGTTGTGTCTATCACAGGTTCGGTCGGCAAGACAACAGCGAGAGAGATGGTTACAAAAGTGCTTTCACACAAATTTAATGTTCATAGTGCGAAGAAAAATTTCAATAATCTTATCGGTTTGCCATTGACATTGCTCGAAATGGATGAGGACACAGAAATAGCGGTCGTGGAACTCGGAATAAACCAGCCCGACGAGATGGACAAACTCGCAGAAATAGCCGCTCCAGATATCGCGGTCATCACATCGATTGCTTCCGTTCATACCGAAGGACTCGGTTCGCTCGATAATATTTTTGCAGAGAAATTGAAAATAGCGAAAGACCTTTCACCCGATAATCCATTATTTTTGAATATCGATTCGGAACTATTGAATGAATTCGCAAAAAATACGAGCCGTAAAATCATAACCTATGCAATCGAACGGAATGCGGATTTCAGAGCGATAAATCTATCGTTTTCCGCTGGCAAACCATCGTTCACAATCGATGGTGTCGATTATAAACTCGAGCTATATGGGAAAGCGCCGATTTACGCCGCATTATGTGCAATCGCTGTGGGTTCATACTTCGATGTCCCGCAAAATGTTATTTCTGATAATTTAGCCGATTCCGCTTCTCAGTCGCATCGAATGGATTTGACCGAATCGAATGGTATAAAAATACTCGACGATAGTTATAACAGTAGTCCAGTCGCGCTTTTGGAGGCATTCGACACGATAGAAATGATACCGGCTAATCGAAAATGGGTGATAATCGGCGATATGCTCGAACTCGGTGATTTCAGTGAAAAATATCATCGGCAAGCAGGTGCGAAAATTGTCGAACATAAATTCGATTGTGCAGTTTTTTTCGGAGAATCGATGTTATTCGCCGCAGAACAAGCCGATAATATGCACTATAATGGCAAATTTATCGCAACTCAGAATTTTGATGATGCGTTCAAATTCATAAAGGAAAATCTACTTCCCGGCGACCTTGTTCTAATCAAGGGTTCACACAGCATCGGGATGATAAAATTTGTGGAGGAATTGAAAAAATGGTTATCGAAAGAAAAATAATATTCGCGACTATAATTTTCGTGACGATTGTCGGGATTTTCGCTCAGGGACTTGCAATAACGATTGTTATGCGAAAAGTCGAAGAAAAAATAGATGACCGATATTTTGCAGGACGATTTTACTGGAAACCAGATTTACCACCACTGTATCGGTCGGCAAAAGCTGGTATTGTCCCGGCGAACAATCGAAAATTGAATTTTTCATCACCGTTCTCGAAAGCACTGAAAGGAAAATAATGCTATACTACGCGCTACATCCATTATGGAAACATTTTATTTTCTTTAATCTGTTTCGATATATAACTTTCCGAATGGTAATGTCTGTTACCACCGGTTTCGTCGTTTCGTGGATTGCAACTTATTACTTAATAAAATATCTAAAAAAACATCGCTATGAAAGTCAAATCCGCGAGGATGTTCCCGAAAGGCATCTGACCAAAAGAGGCACTCCCACGATGGGTGGAATAGCGATTATTGCAGGAATTTTATCGGGAACACTTTTATGGGCGAAAATCAGCAGTCCTTATATAATTCTTGCACTCGTTACGCTTATGATTACGGGCGCGGTGGGCTGGCTCGACGATTATCTCAAAGACATTAAGCGCAAACCCAAAGGACTTTTAGCAAAGTATAAACTATATGGTCAACTTTCACTTGGCCTTTTAGTCGGTATAATGATTTATTTGAATCCTCCACTGTGGGAACTTCGCAGCGCAACCGAACTGCCATTCATCAAAAACATTTATCTTCAAATGGGCATCGGATATATATTGTTTTCGACATTAGTCGTAGTGGGAACATCGAATGCGGTAAATCTCTCCGATGGCCTCGATGGCCTTGCCTCTGGACTTGTGGGCATACTCGCCGTTACTTTCACAATTGTCGCATATGTATCAGGTAGAGTCGATTTTACAAATTATCTCAATATAACTTATCTTCCAGGCAGTGAAGAATTGTCTATTTTCTGCGCTGCAATGGCTGGTGCTATTCTTGGATTTCTATGGTTCAATTCATTCCCTGCACAAATCTTTATGGGCGATACGGGTGCATTATCGCTCGGAGCGTCTATCGCCGTGATTTCGATTATGTTGAAAAAGGAATTAATGCTTTTTATCGCCGGTGGAGTGCTTGTAATAGAAACGCTTTCGGTGATTTTGCAGGTAGCATATTTCAAGACGACTAATGGCAAAAGGATATTTAAAATGTCGCCATTGCACCATCACTATGAATTGTCGGGATTTCACGAGTCGAAAATCGTGGTAAGATTTTGGATTCTTGGAATAATCTTTGCCCTTTTGGGATTGGTATCATTTAAGGTCAGGTAATTATGATAGATTCTATATATAAAAAAATAGCGATAATCGGACTTGCGAGAAGCGGCAAATCAGCGGCGAGACTCGCTCTATCCGATGGATTCGAAGTGTTGATTTCCGATGCCCACGATACTCCTAAATTGCGTGGTCGTGCCGAAAAATTCGATGGCACAAATGCTGTAATCGAGCTCGGCGGACACTCCGATAAAATTTATAAAAGCGATATGATAATTGTCAGTCCGGGTGTGCCATTGAACATTCCGATACTCGATGAGGCAAAAAAGCGCGGAATACCCGTGATTTCCGAAATCGAATTCGCATTCAGGCACGAACAGGGAAAAGTTATCGCCGTTACAGGCTCGAATGGCAAAAGCACGACTGCGACATTGATTGCCAGAATATTCGCCGATGCTGGAATCTATACACTCCTCGCGGGGAATATTGGAAATCCGTATTCTGAAAATGTCGTTAAATCGACTCCAGAAAGCGTCACAGTGCTCGAATTGTCGAGTTTTCAGCTCGAAGCATTAGATACATTTCATCCATTTATCGCCGTGTTGCTCAATCTGTCCCCAGACCATCTCGATAGATACGAGACGGTCGAGGAATATTACGAGGCAAAATTCCATATTTTCGACAGACAGAAAGAAAACGACTATGCAGTTCTTTTCGCCGACCAGCCCGAGGTCGTATCGGTTTCGGATGAAATATTTTCAAAACCATTATGGTTTTCATCGGTGCAGAAAAAAATTCAAGGTGCCTATGCACAACAAGGAATAATTTATCGCAATGAAGAAAAAATTATGCAAGTACCAGAAATTGGAATCCCCGGACCGCATAATCTCTCGAATGCACTATCCGCTGTGGCTACAACGATACCATTCGATATTTCGCCAGAATCTTTGAGAACGACACTTAAAAATTTCGCTGGAATCGAGCATAGACTCGAAAGATTTCTCGAGCATAATGGTATTCTATTCGTCAACGATTCGAAATCGACCAATCCCGATTCGCTGAAATTTGCGATGTTGTCATTCGACAGACCTATCGTGCTAATTGCCGGCGGATATGATAAAGGCAACAATTTTTCACCATTACGGAATATTTTCAAGCAAAAAGTTAAAACCGCTGTTTTCACAGGAGATACCGGCGAAAGTATGGCGAATCAGTTTGCGAAAAATATTATCACCTGCGCGGTGATTTCCGATTTCGAGAAAGCTGTCAGACGAGCGGTATCGCTTGCTATACCAGGCGATGTGGTTCTGTTATCTCCGGGATGTGCGAGTTATGATGCTTTCAATAATTTCGAGGAACGAGGTAGATTTTTCAAAAATCTTGTAAGAAAAATAATCGAGGGAAAATAAATCGGTAGCGAAAAATGAATAAATACGACAAAAATCTTTTCTGGGCATTCGTGATATTAGTGCTTTTCGGCACAGTTATGATTTATAGTGCATCGTCGGTTACGAGTGCACATAAATTCGGCGACCCGATGTTTTTCCTGAAAAGGCAAATCGTAAGAGTTATAATCGGATTTGGATTTTTATTTCTCGGTTTGCGCATCGATTACCATTTTTGGCAGAAATACGCATTCTGGGGAATTATCGCTATTTGCGGATTGCTATTTCTGCCGCTGATACCCGAACTCGCAGGAATGCACGCCGTTAAAGGTGCAAGCAGATGGGTAAAACTGTTCGGTTCGAGCACACTTCAACCATCGGAAATTGCTAAATTCGCATTGGTTATCTATTTAGCGGAAGAATGTTCAAAAAGACAGCAATTGCTTCCCAATTTCAAAGATGGCATTTTCACTATTATGATACCTGTGGTTGTCCTTCTCGGAATAATAGTTCTTCAACCGAACTTCGGAATGGTTATGGGTTTATTTATGGTCACTATTACAATGCTTCTTGTAGCGGGAATACCGATTCGACATTTCGTCTATATCGGAGTTCCATCGACAGCGGCACTGGGATTTCTAATGTTAACATCACATCACGCATTGATGCGTCTGAAATCATTTTTCCTTCACAGCGACCCACTCGGCGATGGCTATCAAGCACTGCAATCGCTTATCGCACTTGGAAGCGGCGGAATTTTCGGTCTCGGACTCGGACAAGGCAGGCAAAAAGTGTTCTATTTACCCGAAGCTCATACGGATTTCATCTTTTCTGTCATCGGTGAGGAACTCGGACTTATTGGAACGATAATGCTCGTTTCATTATTAGCTTATGTCGCATGGCGTGGGTTGCGTATCGTTCTCCGAGCACCAGACAGGTTTGGAGCATATCTCGCATTCGGGATTACATCGGTATATGTGTTCTTTGCACTGATAAATCTCGGCGTGGTTACAAGATTGATACCCACTACGGGAATTCCATTGCCATTCATAAGTTATGGCGGTTCACAATTGGTGATTCATATGTTTATGGCTGGAGTATTATTGAATGTATCTGCGGCGGCTCGTGTGCCGGCAGCAAAACCAGCATTGGAGCTGATAGGTGAAAAATGCGCTATCTAATCGCAGGAGGAGGCACAGGTGGACATATAGTTCCCGCACTTAATATCGCGAATGAATTGAGCAGAATCGATGCCGATGCTCATTTCAAATTTATCGGGACACAACGGGGACTCGAAATCGAAATTGTCCCCAAACGAGGATATAAACTCGAACTTATAGATATAAAACAATGGAAAGGCATTAGATGTTCTTTGAAAAATTTTTGGCATTCGGTCGCACAAATGCGAAAAATCATCGATGAATACAAGCCAGACTGCGGAATTGGAACCGGCGGATATGTTTCGGCGCCACTCGCACCAGCCTGCAGACTAAAAGGCATCCCTATTTTTTGGCAGGAGCAAAATACATATCCTGGACTCGCTACTAAATTGGCATCGCTTTTTGCAAAACGGATATTTTTAGGTTTCGATGATGCCAAGCAGTATCTCTGGCGAAAACGACGAGCGATTTATTCGGGGAATCCTGTATTTATCGAGCCGAGCATAGAATCACAATGTCGCTTGCGAAAAAAATTCGCTCTCGAAGCGGATAAGTTCACGATATTTCTAACAGGTGGAAGTCAGGGTGCATCGGCATTGAACGAAACTTTTTTGAAAATGATTCGTGAATGGGGCTTGCCGCAGAGGTCTCAGGCAATATGGCAGTGCGGTAAAGATGAATATTCGGTTCTCGCTGAAATTATAAATCGATTCGATGAAAAAATTTCGCTTCACCCATTTATCGAGGATATGTCATCGGCTTATGGAGCGAGTGATTTGATTATCTGCCGCGCAGGAGCATCGACACTCGCTGAAACTGCAGTAGTCGGCATTCCAGCGATTTTGATTCCATTTCCTTATGCTGCTATGGACCATCAACGGAAAAATGCTCGTTCGTTTGTTCAAACAGAAGCCGCTATGATGATAGACCAGAACGAATTGACGCCATCTTTGCTGTTTGCAACGATTTCGGATTTAATCGACCATCCAGATAGATTGCATCGAATGGCAAGTGCGATGAAATCGTTGGGGAAACCGAATGCCACAGAGTTTATCGCAAAAAATATTTATGATTATGTGAATAGACAAAAAAATTGAAAAAATTTACGGTTTTATGGAAAAAGTTTGTAGAAAATCTCTTTTTCCACTGAAAAAGAGCTTGTTCTAAAAAAATATTTTAAATCAAGGAGGGACGGTAT
>JAGGZE010000025.1 GCA_021162205.1 bacterium | reverse complement strand
GATTTTGTCCAGATTGTATCGCCATATTTATCCACTCGAACCACAAGAATATTATCATTGCCTGGACAATTGTCGGGGAAACCTGTCCACGGGTCGGTATAGTTCGGCGATTGACTTTTCCCAGCGATAATACAGCCCGAATCGGGTGTCGCACAGACACTCCAGCCCGCATCGTAATATCCGATTGTATCGCCAGAATATATGAACCATCCATTTTGCCCATAGTGATTGACCCATTGCTCATTTCCATGATGGTCGAGTTTTATAAGAAAAACATCGTGGTCGAACCAATTGTGAGAATAATCGCCGCCGGGATATGCCCATGCATTCGAACGACCCGTGATAAAGAATCCACCGTCGGCGCATACATCGACATCTCTACCATCGTCCAATCCTCCACCGATATTATGAAAATATTCCCAGCCAAAAGCAGTAATCGGTAAAATTATAACAATCATCGATAAAAGTATTGTCCAATTCCTAAAATTCGTTCTCATGATTTCGCTCCTTTGTGTAAAATTTCGAAAGTGCAATTTTTGGCATTCATCCATTATTAAAATATTTTTAAGAATAATCTTGTTTTTAAGAATGTCAATGTTTTTTATATCGAAATACAAATTCTGCTAAATCTATGTATTGTAAGTGGATACAAAAGTTTTGACTATATCGCTTGCACTATTTTCATTTTTTATTAAATTTTATCGATAAATTTGAAAAAATTTAACAAGGGAAATTTTATGAATAAGACATTGCTCGATAAGTGTAAAAATTTTGAAGAAGCCGATAAAGTAAAATCGCTCGGGCTTTATCCATATTTCAGACCGATAGCCACAGGTCAACATACCTGGGTGAAACTCGCCAATGGCAAAAAAGTTCTAATGATGGGGTCGAACAGTTATATGGGATTGACCGACGACCCGCGTGTAATCGAAGCTGCAATCGAAGCAGTTAAGAAATATGGCACAGGATGCGCTGGCTCGCGGTTTCTCAATGGAACAATAACGATTCATCGGGAACTCGAGGAGAAACTCGCCGATTTCGTCGGTAAGGAATCAGCACTGCTTTATTCCACAGGGTTTATGGTCAATCAGGGAGTGATTTCGACACTTGTCTGCAGGGGAGAATATATTATCACCGATAGACTCGACCACGCATCGATTATAGATGGCGCACGGCTCGCCTATGGCAAAATGGTTAGATATCGACACAACGATATGGCTCATCTCGAAACCGTTTTGAAAAAACTGCCTCTCGATGCGGGCAAACTGATAATCGTCGATGGCGTGTTCTCGATGGATGGTGATATAGCGAAACTTCCCGAAATAGTCGAACTGGCGGAGAAATATAATATGGTAGTTATGTCCGACGATGCTCACGCATTAGGTGTTCTCGGTCCCAAGGGCGATGGCACCGCTGCACATTTCGCTATCACCGATAAGGTCGATTTGATAATGGCGACATTCAGCAAATCATTGGCATCCATCGGTGGATTTGTCGCAGGCAACAGAGATGTCATAGATTATCTTCAGCATAATTCGCGCGCGCTAATATTTTCAGCGAGTCCACCACCTGCGGCAGTCGGTGCCGCTCAAAAAGCACTCGAAATCATCGAAACCGAACCCTGGCGAAGAAAACGGCTTTGGAAAATCACTCACTATATGCAAAGCGAAATAAAATCGATGGGATTTAATATCGGCTCGACCGAAACACCGATTATTCCGATAATAGTCGGCGGTTTTATGACAGTGCTGAAAATGAATAAAATGCTCGAGGATGAAGGTGTTTTTGTCAATCCTGTCGTCCCGCCCGCTGTCCAGCCGAACCAATCGCTAATACGGCTCTCGTTTATGGCGACTCACACCGATGAAGACCTCACATACGCATTAGATAAAATTCGCAAAGTCGGGAAAACGCTGAATGTAATCGAGTAATTCTGATAAAGGGAAATATAATTGAGCACAAAAATTATTGAAAAATTAGTAGAAAGATATAAAAGCAAGCCCAAAAGCGAATGGGATGAAGCTCAGGTTCGCACTTCATTGATAAATCCATTCTGGCAAGCACTCGGATGGCAAATCGATAATCCAAAACAGGTCGAGGTCGAGAAGCGGATACACATGTCGGAACGAACAAAGTTTGCGGATTATGCTTTTATAGAAGGTAAGAAAATTCACTTTATCGTGGAGGCGAAATCTCCTGCACATAACCTTATGAAAGATAAAGATGCAATATTTCAAACGAAAAGATATGTGTGGAATACGCCCGAAACCTATCTCGGCATACTTCAAGATTTTGAAGAATTTTTGCCGATTATTGTTCTAAAAACACCCGATATAAAACTGCCGCGTGTCGGATTGCTTAAAAGTCATTATATGAAATATACAGAATATGCCGCGAGATGGGATGAACTCGTCGAGTTGTATTCGAGAGAAGCTGTGCTTGGCGGTTCTATTGAAAAACTATTGCCAACAGGGACAAAGTTAGAGAGAGCAACAGAACCGGTCGATAGAAAATTCTTCAATGATTTGACAGCATGGCGAAGGGATATTGCAAAATCTATTGCGAAAAGAAATCCACATATCACGGATGAGCGAATAAATGAAACTGTGAACGACCTGCTCAATCGGCTTCTTTTCCTGCGAATCATCGAGGATAGAAAAATAGAGCCGACCGAGATACTTTATTCCGAATGGAAAAAATGGCAACTCGAACAGCGAGGCTCACTTTGGGCATATCTGCTCGAGCTTTTTGCAGATTTGAATCCAAAATATAACGGCACTCTTTTTCAAAGGCGCAGGGACGACCCGCTTTCGACAATCATTATCGATGACAAACCACTCCATGAGCTAATCAAAAATCTCTATTATCCATCGCCCTACCTGTTCTCGGTATTGCCTGTGGAAATTATCGGGAATGCGTATGAGAAATATCTCGGCTCGGTAATCCGCACAACGCCATCGAGGATTGTGAAACTCGAAGAAAAGCCCGAAGTCCGCAAAGCAGGCGGCGTTTATTACACGCCGAAATATATTGTCGAGTATATTGTCGAGCAGACAATCGGGAGATTGTTGGATGGCGAACCCCCTGATACCGATAAATCGGCATCTGTCCCCCTTGACAAGGGGGACAAACGAGCGAAAGCGAATAGGGGGTTGAAACCGAAACAGGTTCGCAAATTAAAAATCCTCGACTCCGCATGCGGCTCCGGTTCATTCCTTATCGGTGCGTATGAAAGACTCGAACAATATTATCTCGATTATTACCGAAAACATCCCAAGGAGAACAAGGGATTCCTTGTAAAAACACCCGAAGGCAAAACAAAACTGTCGTTCAAAATCAAAAAGCAAATCCTGATGGATAATCTTCACGGCGTGGATATAGACGAGCAGGCGGTCAATATCACGAAATTCTCGCTCTATGTGAAATTGATGGAAGATGAGGATTATATGAGCCAGAATATTCTGTTCGGACAGGCGCTACTCCCCGATTTGAAAAATAACATCAAGTGCGGAAATTCGCTTGTCGGATGGGATATTCTCGATATGGAAATCCTTCCCGATGGTTCCGAGCGAGACGACATTTTGAAAAAAATCAACCCGTTCGATTGGATAAAAGAATTCCCAGATATTTTCAGACGAAGGCATCTGAAAGCATATCATGTAACATGGGTAACGCATAATAGTCGTGTGAGTGAGTGTATGGTCGAGGTGAAAGCCAAACATGGTGAACCTGTATTGATGAATCAGGAAACACAATCCATTGTCATAGATGCTATTATTGAAAAAGCAGAAAAGATGAATGTTCCAATCATGGCATTCAACATACTCCATGACCATGTGCATCTTGTTCTGGCATGCGAAGAAAGTGAATTGGAAAAAGTGGTTCAGGGATTGAAAGGATATAGTTCGTATCAGGTGGGCAGACAAGATAGCAGCAGACGACTAAAGTCGTCTGTTCAAGGTGGTGGCAGGCAGCAGACACTGTGGGCAAAGCACTACAACAAATCATTCCTCGAATCGGAGGAAAAATTCCGAAACGCTCTCGAATATGTAGCATTCAATCACCTGAAACACAAGGAACCATTGAACCCACGACTTCAGTCGTGGGCGCCTGTACCCCCCGATGAAGCTTTTTCCGATAAATATGCTATCGCCGGCGGTTTCGATGCGGTGATTGGAAACCCGCCGTATATCCGCATACAGACGATGAAAGAAACTTGTTCTGAACAGGTGGCATATTTCAAGCAAAACTATAAATCTGCGCAGAAGGGAAATTACGATATCTATGTTGTATTTGTGGAACGAGCGTTGCAGTTGATAAATGAAAAAGGACGAACGGGATATATATTACCACATAAATTCTTCACATCAAAATATGGTGAGATGCTGCGAACAATCATTTCCAATGGAAAACACCTGTCCCATGTTGTCCATTTCGGTCATCAACAAGTTTTTCAGGGAGCAACAACATACACATGTCTGATGTTTCTGGATAGACAAAGGAAAGAAGAATTCAGTTTTGTGAAAGTCCGTTCTCTGGAAGATTGGCAGAGAATGGTGGCTTCTCATAGTGGCAGACGAGCGGATATATCCGATGCAGGTGGTAGCAGACGACTGAAGTCGTCTGTTCAAGGTGCGGACTTGAACGGTGGACTTCAGTCCACCGCCATAGAAGATGGTATGATAGAACTTTCATCTATCACCGAGAAGGAATGGAATTTCGTCATCGGTCCAAACGGAGAGCTATTCAAGAAGTTTTCTGTAATGCCAGTGAAATTGGGTGATGTGGCTAAAATATTCCAAGGTTTAGTCACAGGCGCAGATAAAGCATTTATAATATCTAAACCTACAAATATTGAGGGAGAATTACTACATCCACTTCTAAAAAGTAATAAAATAGAACCATATAGCATTCAGGGAATATCACATTGGATTATATTTCCGTATTACATTGAATCTGGTAAGGCAATATTAATCCCTCCAAAGGAATTTAAGGAAAAATTCCCAAATGCTTGGAACAGTTTAAAAAGCCATGAAAATCTTTTAAAAAATCGTGAAAGAGGAAAATGGCATAATGATAGATGGTATGCATTTGGTAGATCACAAAATCTCACGGAAATGGATAAACCCAAACTAATCATACAAGTGCTTTCTTTGAAACCAAGATGGATATACGATGATAAAAGCCTTTATATGACAGGTGGAGGTGGAGGTCCTTTCTATGGTCTTCGTCCCAAAAACAGTAGCATAAACATTAAATTTCTTTTGGGTCTCCTTAATTCAAAGTTGTTTGGCTTTTTCGTTTCGATTCAAAGTACACCAATGAGAGGTGGATATGTAAGATACTCAAAGCAATACATTGAAAATGCTCCCATCCGCACAATCAACTTCACCAATCCTTCCGATGTAAAAAAGCACGACCGCATGGTCTCCCTCGTTACAGAAATGCTCGACCTCCACAAACGGCTCGCAGAAGCACAGGTGAACGGTGGACTTCAGTCCACCGCCAGTGGCAAAGGCAGACGACTAAAGTCGCCTGTTCAAAGTAAGCTTGAGCAAGTCATCCAGAAACAAATAGAAATCACAGATAAGAAAATAGATGCGCTGGTGTATGAGTTGTATGGACTGACGGAAGAAGAGATAGGGATTGTGGAGGGAGAAGGAAAGTGATATATTGGTGAAAATGGTGAAAAGGCGTAAAATTTTACGCCCCTACATTTGAATATACGAATAAAAACACAGGAAAGCAAGTGAAATCACCATTATTAGCTGGTGATACTACCGTATTATTCTATATCCTTTTTCGTTTTTTCAACAAGATGAATTTCCGTGATTTGCATATTTTTATCGACCGCTTTGCACATATCGTAGACAGTCAAAAGTGCCACCGATACCGCAGTCAGCGCCTCCATCTCGACACCTGTCTGACCGATACATTTGACCTCGCTTGCAACCGAAACGCCATCGCTCTCGCTCGTTGCTCTGACAGATATTTTCGAGATTTGCAATGGATGACACAGCGGAATCAGTTCCGGAGTGTGTTTCGCCGCCTGAATTCCAGCGATTTCCGAAACTGTTAGAACATCGCCCTTTTTTATCTCATTTTTTCTAATCAAATCGCAAGTTTCGTGCTGCAAAATGATTTTCCCCCGCGCTTTTGCGATACGAAGTTGCGGTTTTTTCCCGCTGACATCGACCATTTTTGCCTTGCCATCGCTGTCGATATGAGTGAATCCTTTCATAATTATCCTCCGATATTGTAAAATTTATT
>JAGGZE010000124.1 GCA_021162205.1 bacterium | reverse complement strand
GTTTTTCACTTCTCCAACAAAATTTTTAAACCTTCCACAAAAAAATCTTTCGGTTTATGAAATAGTTTTTATTATGTAGCATAAAGTTATATGCCGACGGACAGAGAGAATAGGTTATACAAAAAGAAAACAGGCGAAGCCTGCACTAAAAACACCCGAACGGGTGGTGAGGAGTTATCAATCGAGGATAGAACAAAAAATATTATATCGACTGCAATCAAGGGCGTTATTAGCGCCGGGCTGATTCTATTTTTGATATACAAAATCGACCTCGCTCAATTTCTTATCGAGTTGAAGCATTTTCCTGCGTGGGCATTTCCTGTGGTAGCGATTGCATTTTGTGCGACAGTCATTATCGGTGGCTGGCGATGGTCGATTTTCGTTCATCCGTTCGGGAAAATCCCGTTCATCAAACTTGTAGCACTGTATTTTGTCGGATATTTTTTCAATAACTTTTTGCCATCGGGTGTCGGCGGCGATGTTGTCCGTGGATACATTGCGGGAAAGGAATTGAAAAATATCACAGCGGGATATTCATCTATTGTTGCCGAGCGAGTCGCTGGAATTTTGGCAACAGTTTTTCTATCGCTTATATCGCTTCCATTTATCGAGTATAAATCGCAAATCGTTCTCGCATCGGTTGTTCTCAATATAGGATTATGGCTCGGCGTTTTACTATTTTTATTTTTGCCATCGGAGAAAGTGGTCAAAAAATTGCTATTCTGGCTGCCATTCGGAATAGGTGCGAAACTATTCGATTTCGTCGAAATGCTCAGAGGATATAGAAAATATCCCAAGACATTATTTTTGGGTTTCATCTCGTCTATTATCTATCAGGGTTCGATAATTTTGGTGGTAGTTCTAATCGGCTTTTTGGCTGGAGTAAAATTACCGATTCGGTTCTATTTTGCAACCGTTCCACTTGTATGGGTAATAAGTTTGATTCCCGTTTCGCTCAATGCAATCGGAGTTCGTGAGGCGAGTTTCGCATACTTTTTCCAGATTTTCGGTGCGACAAAAAGTGCGGGATTTTTGGTATCGATTCTCGTGTTCGCATCATCGCTTGTCGCAGGGATTTTCGGTGGAATCATTTTTGCATTCTGGAACAGCGCTGAGAAAAAAATATCGGCATCGAATCGGTGAACCGCTGAATAATATGTTGAATAAACCTCCCCTACTATTATGCATCTGTGAAATAGGGTATGGTATTAGATGAGTTGCAACGCATCGCAAAAAATTAAACTTATCTGAAAACCTGCTCATATTTTTGCATTTTTCATTGTCGATTGTATCGCGGCAACCTGTTCTGTTATAATTCCCACGATTGCTCCTGCAATGATTGCCCAAATTGTAGAAATTGGCAGAAGCCATATTACCGCATCGATTCGGTAGAAAATCGCACCCGCTACAAGTATCTGCACAGCGATATGAGTGAATGCTCCCGCTATACTGATTCCAATTAGCGAGATAAATTTCCCTCGACTAATCATAAATGCCGACATCACGCACAGTGCGGCGATTGTTCCCGAAAGCGATAATATAAACGATGGCGAAAATAATCTTCCAAGAATCAATGAACCTAAAAAAACTCGCAATATCCCGATTGCGAATCCGTTTTTTATATCGAAATCGAGCATAGCGAGCAAAATTGCGATGTATGAAAATCCGGGTTTGAGCCAGGGCATCGGTCTCGGGATAAATTCCTCGAGAACCCAAAGCGACAGTGCTATCGCAAGGTAGAGACTGAAGCGAGCAAGTTTTTTACTCGAGTATGCCATCGAACTTCTCTCGTTTTTCTTTTCCTTCCGCTACAATCAGCAATTTATTCGGCACACAGGCAACAGACTGACCGACTTTACCGATGAAACCTGTGCGAACGCAAATTTTTTCCGGACAAGATGATTCGATAACTCTCGCTCGACCATCATTTATCTCGATTATGACTTTCCCGAGCCGGGCATCGAGCGAAAATGTGGTATCCTTACCGGCGGACAATCGGGATATTTTTTTGCCATCGAGATATATAGAAAAAGATTCGGCAGTCGAACTATGTCGGGCTATCAATGGTAGAAATCCGAGAAATAGAACAGAAATCGCTATGATAAAATCGCCGATTTTGAGTTTTTTAAGCATATGGAAAATCACCAAAGCATTTTGCGTTTATATAGATACGACATCAATGCTACATCGAACGGTTTGTCAGTAGTTATGAGATTATAATCGACACCGAGTTCCTGACTTCGATATTTTAGTATATCGAAAAACTCGCCGATTTTTTTGCGATATTCATCTCTTACCATCCACGGCTGCACTGGAATTTTTTTATCAGTTTCGAGGTCCACAAAATGCGCTTCTTTTTTGAAATCGAATGAAAGTTCCATCGGGTCGAGTATGTGAAATATGATTACCTCGTTTTTGCGATGTCTGAAATGACGAGCCGCAGCGATAATCCTATCGGGGTCATCGAGAAGGTCGGAAATTAAAATAATTAACCCTCGCCGTTTAAGTCGTTCGGCAAGCACGGCAAAGGTGGAATCTACCTTAGTTTCCCCAGAGCATTTTGTTCTATCGAGAATTTTTAAAAGTTCCATCAATTGAATTCTCGTCATCGATGCAGGGACGAGCGTATCGACCTTCTCATCGAATGTCAAAAGCCCGACAGCATCTTTCTGCTTGACCATCAAATATGCGAGTGCCGCTGCAAAAAATTTGCCATATTCCAGTTTCGATATTCTTTCATCGGCGGAAAATTTCATCGATGCACTTTTATCTAATAGAATATATGACCGCAGATTCGTTTCTTCCTCGAACTCTTTCACATAAAATCTATCGGTTCGTGCAAAGACTTTCCAGTCGATAGTTCTCGGCGGGTCACCAGGATTATACTGCCGATATTCTGCGAATTCCACAGAAAAACCGTGATATGGGCTTTTGTGAAGACCGACAAGAAAACCCTCTACAACGAGCCGCGCAATCAATTCGAGATTGCCAAGTTTCGCGAGAACGACCGGGTCGAGAAACTGTCTGTAATTTGTCTTCCGATTTTCCATAGAATTATTATAAGCATTGTCAGCGAAATTCAAAATAAAAAATATTTTCAATTTGTCGTAGATTTTAATCCATCGCTATTTCATATACACCACCATCTTGCTCGCCGCGCCATCTTTATAAGGGCGTTCGATTGAACTCCCCACACGACTCGTTTTGTCGCTGTCCGTCCGTCTTCCGTCCTCGACTGAATTTATGGGTTGCATTTATAAAATCCATACAGCGAGTGAAAAATATATTAGTAATCCCAGCGAATCCATAATCGTTGTGATGAGCGGGCTGCTCGCAACTGCCGGGTCGACGTGAAATTTTTCCAATATGAACGGCAGTATTATCCCGACGATGTTTGCGACGAGCACAATTGCCATCATTGAACATCCAACGACGACTCCGATTTTATATCCGCCACGGAATATACCAAGTCCCCAACTTAGTATACCGAGTGAGCATCCCAGCAGTGCTCCCACACCCAATTCTTTCGCTATTATCCGCGCCCATTGGGATATTTTTACATCACCTGTAACCAACGCTCGTATTACAATCGTCGCGGATTGTGAACCTGTGTTTCCGCCGGTGTCAATCAAAAGCGGCATGAAGAAAGCGAGTGCAATCGATGCAGTGAGAACCTCTTCAAATGCGGCGATTATTCCCGATGAAACTAAATTCACAATGACCAATCCAACCAGCCATACGATTCTCTTGCGATACAGTGTCCATACATCAGCGGTGTGATAGCTCATTTTAAGCGGAGCAACCGACGCAACCTTGTGCATATCCTCAGTCGCTTCATCCTCGGCTATATCCATGACATCATCGAATGTTACGATGCCGAGCAATATGCCGTCGGAATCGAGGACGGGCAGAGTTGCGAGGTCGTAGCGCTTCATCATTTGAACCGCTTCCTCCTGGTCATCGAACGCCGAAAGACTGACGAATGAAGGGTCCATAATACTTTCGACGGTATCCTGTGGATTTGCAAGAATGAACCGACGCAGTCGGACATCATCGAGCAGTTTCCCCGACTTATCCGTAACATATATCATATTTATCGTTTCGCTGTCTTTGCCTTGCTCTCGGATGTGTGCAAGAGCTTGTTCTATTGTCCAATCCGGCTGCACTTCAACATAATCCGGTGTCATCAACCTGCCGACGCTCTCTTCGGGATATCCCAGTAATTGCCGTACTTCTCTCAGGTCGTCGGGATTGAGCAGTTCCATCAATCGTCGCGTAGCTTCGGCTGGCAATTCTTCAAGCAATGCGGTTCTGTCATCGGGACTCAAATCTGCCAGTAACTGCCGAGTCTCGCTGTCGGCCAAATCGAGAAGCAGTGTATCCTGTTCAGTTGGTTCGAGTAATGAGAATACTTCCGCAGCGAGCTTGCGTGGGAGTGAACGAAAAAATAGTGCATGGTCATAGTCGCCCGGCACAAGCAAAAGGTCGGCGATTTCGGGCGCAGGAAGAACAGATAGCGCTTCCCGAAGCTCGACCCAGCGCCGTTGCTCAAGCAATTCCAATAATTTCTCTTCAAATTCGTTCATAATCCGATTTTCACGAATATGTTATACTCCTTTTCGGTAGCTGTCAATTTACTTGTATATTCAATTTCTCTCGAACTCTCATAATTCCAACAGGTTACAACATTCCTGCTTACTCGCACTCACCAATTGCTTGGTAATTTCGTTTTCTTTGTCACTGTTATTCTTTGTTTCAGCTTTATTTATTATAATAAATTATTCAAAATATTCCAAATTAAAATATTTTAAGAAAAAACTTGCCAACTTTTTCTATTCGAATATTTTTTTGGGCTATCAGAAAAGAACGCAACATAGATGACACTCTGCGATACCGCAATAAAGTCTTTGCGCACCCGTTAACTATGTCTTTCTGACAATAGTTTATTTCGATATACTTTTCATATTACCCTATTAAAAAATTTCACAAAAGGAGAGAATTATGCGTAAAGGAGCATTAACAAAAGAGCAAGTGCATAATATTACACCGGGGCAGGTTCACGATGTATTGAGCAGAACTATGCTCACCGATGGTTTCCCGATTATAATCGATATGAAAAAAAGTCAGGGGATGTATTTGTTCGATGCCAAAGAAGGCAAACATTATCTCGACTTTTTCAGTTATTTCGCATCCTGGGCATTGGGACATAATCATCCTAAAATGAACTCCCCCGAATTTATCGAGAAAATTTCATATATCGCACGGCAGAAGCCATCGAACTCAGACCTTTATACGGTCGAGATGGCGCAGTTCGTAGCGACATTCGAGCGTGTCGCTATGCCCGATGAATTTAAGCATCTATTTTTCATCAGCGGTGGAGCATTGGCAGTGGAAAATGCGTTAAAGGTTGCATTCGATTGGAAAGTCCGCAAGAATCTCGCTGCCGGCAAAGGCGAAAAGGGTTATAAAGTAATTTATTTCAAGGATGCGTTCCACGGGCGCACGGGATATACTATGACATTGACCAATACTTTCGACCCGAATAAGACTAAATATTTCGCAAGGTTCGATGATTGGTTCAAGGTTGAAAATCCTGCGATAACTTTCCCGCTCGATGGTGAAAATCTTAAAAAGGTCGAGCAAGCTGAGAAGAAATCTATCGCTCGAATCGAGAAAATTCTAACCGACGATGGCGATAATGTCTCATCGATTATAATCGAACCGATTCAAGCCGAGGGTGGCGATAAACATTTCCGCAGCGAATTTCTCAAAGCGCTTCGCGAACTCGCCGACAAATACGATGTTATGCTGATTTTCGACGAGGTTCAAACGGGTGTCGGATTAACAGGGAAATTCTGGTGCTATCAGCATTTCGGAGTGATTCCCGATATTATTGCATTCGGCAAAAAGGCTCAAGTGTGCGGAATTATGGCAACCGATAGAGTCGATGAAGTTAAGGACAATGTGTTCAACATTTCATCGAGAATCAATTCCACATGGGGTGGCAATCTTGTGGATATGGTGCGTTCGCAAAAAATTCTCGAAATAGTGGAGGAAGATAATCTTGTCGAGAATACGGAAAAGGTGGGGAAATATTTTCTCGATAAATTGCTGGGACTTCAGGACAATTTCCCGAAACTTATATCGAATACTCGCGGGCGAGGTTTGATGTGCGCATTCGATTTGCCAGACACCGAAATGCGAAATAAAGTTCGTCAGTTAGCGTTTGAAAAAGGAGCGATTATATTGCCCTGTGGTGCGAAAACAATAAGATTTCGACCGGCACTCATCTGCCAGAACGACGATGTCGATAGACTAATCGCGATATTATACGATGTGCTGAAATCGATAAAATAAAGGCATTTGAAATCGCGTGTTTTTAAAACCCCGTTTAAAAAGCGGGGTTAATTTTTATTTACATTATGGTTGCATAAATGGTTAATATTGTTTAAATAAATATTTCCATTGTAATTTCAATAAATAGAAATTACTTGACAAGTCGGAATATATGATTTTTTTGAAGCGTAATATATGGAGGTAATATTATGAAGGCAAAAATTCATCCGAAATATTATATCGCAAAAGTAACCTGCGCCTGTGGGAATACCTGGTATGTGGGTTCTACGCAGAAAGAAATCCATGTGGAAATCTGTTCTGCCTGTCATCCATTTTACACGGGGAAACAAAAACTTATGGATACTGCTGGTCGTGTGGAAAAATTTAATAGAAAATATGGGATTAAAACATCTACACGCGAAGCTATCAAAACGAGCAAGAAATAGTTTGCGAAATTTCGATTTGTATTTTATCTTTAAGGTGGGCGATGTGCCTGCCTTTTTTTATTGTAAAACCAAATTATAAATCGAATATGAAAGTAAAACTTATAAATTATACTCCAAATCCAATCGAAACGGCATTTATCGCTGCGAGAACTTGCTATAGCGGCGATGGTCCTGAAAAATTATGGGAACTTTCCGTAGCCGAGGATGAAAATAAAATTCCAGATGAAAAAATGCACTCGTTGCTCGATAATGTTATCGCATCGGGACATCATTCTGTTCTCGAACATATAAATTTCACATTTGCAATCGAGGAAATTTCTCGTGCGTGTTCTCATCAGCTTGTGAGACATCGAATTGCAAATTTCTCTCAGCAATCGCAAAGATATGTCGCTGTTAAAAGAGATGCCTTCGTTGTTCCCGATACGATAAAATCTAATCCCGATGCAAAAATAATATTCGATGAACTTATCGATAATGCAAAAAAAACTTACGATAAATTAGTCGATATAGGAATACCCAAAGAGGATGCTCGTTTCGTGATTCCAAATGCAGCGAAAACAAATATTGTAATGACGATGAATTTTCGTGAGATATACAATGTCTGCCAGATACGGCTTTGCACACGAGCGCAATGGGAAATTCGCGAATTATTTTGGAAAGTAAAAGCCGAACTTTCAAAAATCGATGAACTTAAAGGACTTGCGGATTATCTTCAGCCAAAATGCGTGATTCTCGGATATTGCCCCGAAAATCGTTCCTGTGGAATGTATCCTACTCGTGAGGAGGTTCTCGGCAATGATTCCTAAACAATATTCGATAATTTACAAAAAATTGTCGCAGACAAATCCACCTGCAAAAATATATTTATATGGCGATGCTCAACTTCTAAAAGAAGGCATTATGCGTGGGGTCAGAAAATCCATCGAGGGAATGGAAGCTTTCAATCTCGATATTTTTTGGATGAGCGAACTGAAAGGCACTAATGCTCATAAGAAAATTTTCGATTCGCTGCTTTCTTTTCCGATGCTCGGCGACAGAAGAATCGTGATTCTTCGGAATTTCGTCTTTTCGAAATCGCTCGAAAAAAAAATGCTCGAAATATTCAATAATTTCAAATTTCCAGATTTCACAATTCTATTTATCGAGGCCGATAAATTGGACAATCGAACAAAATTAGGCAAAATAGTATCGAAAAGTTTCGATACAGTCGAGTTGAACACTCCGAACGACAGGGAAATGATGGATTGGGCAATATATTTTGCATCGAAATCGGGCAAACGACTCGCTCGAAATGCTGCGGTCGAATTGATAAAACTTTCAGGAATTTCATTGAACGCACTTCGCGAGGAAATTAGAAAATTGAGCGATTTTGTCGAACAGGACACAATAACATTATCGGATGTCGAAAAATCTGCACCGCATAGCCGTTCTTCACATATATTTCAATTTTCCAACGCATTCGCCGAACTCGATTTCTCAACCGCATTGAAATTTGCACTCGAACTGCTCGATTTCGGCGAGAAATATTCGTCGCTACTTTTCTGGATGCATAGGAATCTTTCAGATTTGCTGTGGGCGAGAATTAGCCCCGGTGATTTATCGAAAAGACTCGGCAGAAGAGGATTTCTCGCCGGTAAAATTCGCGAAACCGCACGCAAAACGACACCGCATCTAATTCTCGGTGCGATAGAGAAACTTCACCGAGCCGATATGCTCGTGAAAACGGGCTCGACAGATGACAAAACCGCAGTCGTCTGGGCAATATCGACTATCTCAAACGAATTGGGGAAGTAAGGATATTCGATTAGATGAACATCATCCCGCAACGGCAGGATGATGCTGGCTCGATGTGCGAATTGGTTTTTGTGATAGCAAACGAATTCACTTAACTTCAGTTTCTTTTAAATAATGCTTCAATACAACTCGCAATTTAGGAAGACGATTATTGGCAACTCTCCAAACAACTTCAAGGTCAACTCCGAAATACTGGTGAATTAAAACATCGCGCATACCTGCAAATTCTTTCCATGAGATTTCAGGATAACGATTCGTGAATTCCGGAGAAAGATATTTAACAGCTTCTCCGATGATTTCCAACTTTCGGATAATTGAATCCTGCACTGTTTCATCAGAATAATAGACCTCGCGTCCCTGTTGAATTAGCGATTCAATTTTCTCGATTGAATCCAGAATATGCTTCACACGAATAATGTCCTTTTTCATATTGCCACCGCTTCCTTCAAAACTTCTTCTCGAAAATATGGGCTTAAAGCATTTTCGGTAACCACATCCACATCGATACCGAGAAGTTCCTCGACATCGAGTTTAAAACCGATGATATCGAGTAAATCACGCCCCTCCTCGATAGTAACAAGCAGGTCGAGGTCGCTACCGGGTTCCTGTGTCCCATTTGCATACGAGCCAAAAATTTGGATAGATGTTATCCCATAAATTGAGCCAAGTTCCTTGATTTTGTCGAATGTTTCATCATTTATTTTCATTGCTTCCTCCTTGATTTACCTCTTTTAATATCGTTGTTTTACACAAACACCATAATAAATTATGTCGCTGTCTCAAAGTGCGAATTGGGTTTTTGAGATAGCACCCGAATTTATGCGGGTGTTATTTTCCGCATCGTTTTTGAACCAGTGATACCAATGATTTAATGATGCAACAAGATTGCGCACGGTCATCATATATCATCATTCAATCATTTTTATCACCGGTGCAGAATATTTACATTTTTTACTCGAATGATTACTTTCACATTAAAATAAGCTAAACCTACACGCCGAATTTTTTGGGAACGGTGTGACGATTGATAAGGGGGACTGTTAAGTTCATAAGCAATATCGAATACGATACGCCCTCGGGGTAGCCGCCCCATCGTCTGATTATTACGGTTAATATTCCGCAGCCGATACCGAAAATCCAGCGTCCTCTCGGAGTAATCGGAGATGTTACCATATCGGTCGCCATAAACAATGCACCGAGCATCAATCCACCGCTGAAAATATAGAACAGGACATTCATTTTGAAAAATCCATCGGGTGCGCCGAATATCCATCCAAGCAGGAGTGCTGTGCCGATATATGCGAGAGGAATTCGCCAACTGATGAAACCGCGAATTAGTAGATATAGAAAGCCGATAATCAAAAGTGCAGCGGATGTTTCGCCTATAACTCCACCGACATTACCGAAAAATAAATTTGTCCAATGACTATATAGTTGAACGAGAATATGTTTTGCTTGAGTCAATTGCTCCGGTGTCGCCGATGGATTTGCCAATGTTTCACCGACAAAGACTTTAAGGACACCGAGTGGAGTTGCTCCTGTAATCGCATCGATATTTGTGGAAATGCCGGGTATCGAACCGCCGCGAGGAGCAAGCCATTTCGTCGTCATTTGCACGGGCCATGATGCCATCAGGAATGCTCTACCCAAAAGTGCGGGATTGACAATATTGTTGCCTAATCCGCCGAAAATCATTTTTCCAAAAAGGATTCCGAATGCAGCCCCTACAATAGGCATCCACCACGATACTCCAGGTGGAAGATTAAATGTTAGCAAAATCCCTGTAATAACCGCGCTACCATCATCGATTGTAATTTTTTTACCGGAACATTTTTCGACAATAGCTTCGGTTATAACTGCACTCAGAACGCCGATAATCGTTAGATAGAGCGCACGAAAACCGAAAAAATAAGTGGCGCCGATAAGTCCAGGAATCAATGATAGCACAACATTCCACATTATTTTTTTCGTAGAAACATCGCTTCTTATATGAGGTGACGATGCAACAAAATATTTGCTGTCCAAAATGCCTCCTTTGGAATATTCTAAAATAAGAATTTGAAATTTATCTCACAAATAAAGTATGAGCAAGAAAATTTTTGATTAAAATTTTCCAATTTAATGAAAATCCTTGCGAAATTGCATTATTTAAATATTTTTTTGATTAAATGAAATTGAAACTTAACATAATAATTTTGTTCGGCATGCTTTTTATTTTTTCCGGGTGTGTTTATTATAACACTTTTTTCCTTGCGCGGAAAAATTATAAAATGGCGGAAAAAATTCGCAAAAAGTCCGGTGGCGAAACTATCCCTGTCGATGCCAAATCTATGTATGATAAATCGGTCGAGAAATCTGAAAAAGTTTTGGCATATTACGATAAAAGCAAATATGTCGATGATGCGATTTTCCTTATTGCAATGTGCTATGTTAGAATCGGCGAATTTACAAAAGCTCTTCGCAAATTCAATGAATTATTGTCGAATTTCCCCGAGACCGAATATGCCGAAGATGCTCGTTATTGGCGAAATGTATGCCTTTACTATGGTGGGAAGGAGGATATCGCTATCGATTCGCTTAAAGCTCTCGCACTTGAAAATCCCGAACGCGCAGAAGAAGCTATGTATATGATTGGCGAATTGGCATACAAAAATGAGAGATATATCGAGGCAAAAAGTGCATTCCTCGATTTTTTAGAACATTTTCCAAAAAGTTCGTTTGTTCCGATGATTCATATGCGGCTCGGTCAAATCGAATGGCATTTCGAGGAATATGAAACTGCGGCTCATCATTTCGAGCAGGTCGGCGAGAGCGATGTCCCTGTCGAGGATTATTTCACATCCAGAAAACTGCTTATCAAGTGCTATATTAAAATCGGCAGATTGGACGATGCCGATAAAATAATCGCCGAACTTTTGAAAGATGAAACCTATATGCCGCATTGGAGCGAACTCGAACTGTTAAGCGGCGATGTCTATTATGCACGAGGCGAAATTCAAAAAGCGATGGATATTTGGAATTCGCTTATCGACCGCTATCCGAACACATCGGTTGCTGCGTGGGCATATTATAAACTCGGTGAAGTTTATTTTGCTCGGGGCGACCTCGATAAAGCATTGGATATGTATAATTCCGCTGCAAAAACAGGCACCGACCCCGAGGTCAGGGAACTTGCAAGAAAACGAAGCGAGCAAATAACGAGACTTTTAGCATATAAAAAACAAATCGAGAATCCCGATTCTGCTGGAATCAGTGTTGTTTCGGCAAAACTTGCTCTCGCAGAAATGTATCTAACCGAATTTGGACAGCCCGATTCGGCGATAAAAACTTACGAGTCGGTTCTCGAAAAATATCCCGACGATTCGCTTGCACCCAAGGCATCGTATTCGCTCGGCTGGGTCTGGGCATTCGCAAAAAAGAATTATAAAAAAGCCGATTCGGTGTATGCACAACTTCTGAAAGAATATCCCGAAAGCGATTATGCTGTCGGTGGAGCTAAATATTTCAAAAGCCGCGGCGGTTCGTTAGATTCGCTCGCTGTGAGAAATGTCGCATATTATTTCATCAAGGGTGAAGAATTCTGGCTGACATACAATTGGAAAGATTCCGCACTCGCATATTACGATATCGTAATCGATTCTTTTCCCAATAGCGTATGGGTTCCCAAATCTATGTCCGCTAAAGCCGAGATTTTAATCGAACTCGGCAGAAACGATGAGGCAAAACAAATTTATATGAGTATTTCCAGCCATTTTGCAGGAACGGAATACGATTCGCTCGCGAAATTACGACTCGGTGAATCGGTTGCGATTGTTCAAAACAAGGTGGTGCCGCCGAAAGTCGATACGACATTGTTTGCGAAATCCGATACAGGATATTCAGCCAAAAACGATACATTCAGGGGAACTTACGATAATCTTCCGCAGGCACCGCGACCATTGAAACGAATTCGGTTGTCCTACCCGGAACAGGAATGGTCATCGAGATTGCAGGGACGAACTGTCCGAATAAAAATTAAAATCGATGCTTTCGGTAAAGTGAATAACGCAAAATTGCTTATGTCCTGCGGGAACACGGTAATCGACCATGCTGCGATGCTCGCTGTTCGCAAAGCCGAATTCGACCCATCTAAAATAGATATATCTATGTTCGATAAATGGTTCTTGATAAAAATCCCGGTTACCAGACCTGTCCGGGAAACAGAATGGGATACCCAATAGGGTATTTTTATTGCATTGCTTTCCTCCCGACAAGGTCGGGATTCCCTGCAATGCCGCGGGATTATAATGGGATTTGGTGCGGAACTCGTTTTGAATTGACAATTGTTTCCTTCCATATGGAAAAGTTTATTTATCGGGCTTCGGGTATTAAGTCAAAGTGTCTTTGGATTCCAATGAAATCGGAGATGGATTTTTTATCCCGACAACAATGAATTTAAATTTTTATTGGATACGAGTGAATTACAATCTATGAAATATAAAAAAATCAAAATATTTTTACTAATAACATTACCCGTTATATTTGCGGGATGTATTCAGGAATCGGCTCATTATACGATTGTGCCGATGTCTCATTATAGTGCCGACGACAGCGATGGCTGCCAAAATATATTCTATGGAGTTCCTATTGCAAATGTAACACCTCATTCATCCGCCGATACTGTTCTCGATAGAATCGGGTATTCGCTCGGATATAGTTATAATTTGAAACTCGCTGTTTGGGTTTCGTATTATTCAAATGTCGAATGGGTTTCATCGAAACCGATAACGGGTCGTCATTTCAAACCCGACCCGGATTTGCCTTACGCTCATCGTGCGACTAGTAAGGATTATGTGAAATCTGGATACGATAGAGGACATTTTGCTATGCAGGCGGATATGCGCGGGCGTTCGGAACAGTGTGAGCGTGAAGCGTGCTATATCAGCAATGTTGCTCCGCAGTTGCCCGATTTCAACAGGGGAATATGGAATGTTCTCGAAGATAAAATCCGCAGTTATGTGAAAAATAACGGCGATTGCTGGATTATCGATGGTCCCGTGTTCTACGATAGTTTCAGCAATTCGATTGGGATGAACAATATCCCTATTCCCGATGCATTTTACAAGATAATGGTCGATACGGTGAATAGCGGAATTTTGTCATACGCATTTATTATTCCGAACGAGGGCTCGGATTTGCCATTGGATTCATTCGCTGTCCCGATAGACAGCATTGAGCAGATTACATCGATAGATTTTTTCCCCGAATTGCCGAACAAAATCGAAAATATTCTCGAAAGAAGAATAAATTATCTGAATCCACCTAAAAATCAGTGAAAGAGCGAGTGAAATTTTTCATTTGGTTTTTTAATTCGATATGAATAATTTATGTTAGATTGAGAAATGAAATTAAGGAGGCACTATGTATAATTTTACAGAAGAGCAGTTAATGATTAAAGAACTAGCACACCGTATCGCTATCGAGAAAATAAAGCCCGTCCGCGAGAAATACGACCACGAGGGTATTTTCCCATCGGATATTGTAGAGGAACTCGCTAAATCCGACCTTTTCCGCGTGTTTGTCCCCGCCGAATACGATGGTATGGTCGAGAATGGTCTCGGCATAACTAATATGTGCATCGTAACCGAGGAACTATCCAAAGTCTGCGGTGGAATAGCGCTTGCATTCGCTGGCACAGGTCTCGGCATTTTCCCGATATTACTTTTCGGAACCGATGACCAGAAGAAAAAGTATTTTCCGCAAATCGCCAGTGGTAAAAAACTTGCCGCATTTGGATTGACCGAGCCAAATGCGGGCTCCGATGCTGCCGCTATCCAGACGACTGCTCGCAAAGATGGCGTTCATTATATTCTAAATGGCTCGAAAGTATTTATCACAAATGGCGGTGAAGCCGATATATACACGATTCTCGCGTTAACTAATCCCGAAAAAGGTGCAAGAGGCGCATCGATGTTCATTGTCGAGAAAGGCATGCCCGGTTTCGAGTTCGGCAAAAAAGAAGATAAGATGGGTATCCGCGGCAGTGCAACCGCCGAACTTATTTTCAACGACTGCAAAGTTCCCGCAGAAAATCTTCTCGGCAAAAAGGGTGCAGGTTTTTTAATGGCGATGAGAACATTCGATATTTCTCGTCCAGGTGTTGCCGCACAAGCATTGGGTATCGCCGAGGGAGCTCTCGAAGAAACTTTGAAATATGCCCACCAACGGCATCAATTCGGCAAAAGCATTATCTCGAATCAAGGAATTCAATGGATGCTGGCGGATATGGCGACAGAAATCGAGGCGGCTAAGTCATTGATTTACGATGTTGCAGGTATGGCAGATAGCGGCATGACAAAAAATATCGGTCATTTTTCTGCGATGGCAAAAATGTTCGCATCCGATGTCGCAATGAAAGTTACTACCGATGCTGTCCAGATTTTCGGTGGATACGGCTATATGCGAGAATACCCTGTCGAGAAAATGATGCGCGATGCCAAAATTACACAAATCTACGAGGGAACAAATCAGATTCAACGCAACATTATCGGCACATATCTTGCGAAATTAGCAGGAAAACTTTCTAAAGAATGAGCCCTTCGCCTCTTTCTGGGGAAACTTCTTTTGGAAAAGAACTTTCCCCAGACCCCTTCAAGAAAACTTTTATAACGCTGGCATTGCAATGAATTGCCGATTCTATCGGCAAGGAAAGCAATGCACAGAAAACACCCGAAGGGGTGTTAGAAAATATTCAAACTTTTTTGAACAAGGGGCCGTTGCCCCTTGTTTGAAAACTTTTATAACGCTGGCGTTGCAGGGAATTGCCGATTCTATCAGCAAGGAAAGCAATGCACAGAAAACACCCTAAGGGTGAAATGAGTGTTTTAGAACTTGTTCGACTGTCTCGACAGGAATGAACTTTATCGAGTTTTTTATTTCATCTGGAAGTTCTGGCACATCCTTGAGATTATCTTTTGGAATGAGTATTTTCTTTATTCCGACCCTGTGAGCGGCGAGTGATTTTTCTTTCAATCCGCCGATGGGAAGGACATCGCCACGAAGAGTTATTTCGCCGGTCATCGCCATCCACTTTTGAGGTGTTTTGTTTAGAAATCTCGATACCATCGCTGCCGCCATAGTTATCCCAGCCGATGGACCATCTTTGGGAATAGCACCGGCTGGCACATGAATGTGAATTTCGTTTTTATCAAACAGTTTGGGGTCAATTTTCAATTTTTCACTTTGAGAACGGATATATGAAAGTGCGATTTGCGCGGATTCTTTCATAACATCGCCGAGATTGCCTGTGAGTATAAGTTCACCTTTTCCGGGCATTGTCAATGCCTCTATCATAAGAATTGCTCCGCCATTAGGTGTCCAGGCTAATCCTGTAACCACGCCAGCTTTCGGTTTTTGCAGAAGCCGTTCGGGGATAAATTTTTCAGGACCGAGCATTTTACGAACAACATCCTCGGTTACAGTGATTTTCTCGAACTCATTCTCGGCGATTCCTTTGGCTGTTTTTCGGCATAGCGATGCAATTGCTCGGTCGAGATTGCGAAGTCCGGCCTCGATAGTATATGAATTGATTAGCAATTTTATCGCATCGTCGGTGAATATCAATTCTTTCTCGGAAAGCCCATGATTATCGTATTCTCGCGGAATAAGATGCCGTTTTGCAATCTCCAATTTTTCCAAATCTGTATATCCTGGAAGATGCAACATCTCCATTCTATCGAGTAGAACTCGCGGTATCGGGTCGATATAGTTTGCAGTGGCGATGAAAATTATTTTAGATAGGTCGAATTCGACATCGAGATAATGGTCCACGAAAGTATTATTCTGTTCGGGGTCGAGAACCTCGAGCAATGCCGATGCTGGGTCGCCGCGAAAATCCTGCCCGATTTTATCTATCTCATCGAGCATAAATACTGGATTATTCGAGCCAGCTCGTTTGATTCCCTGAATTATTCTGCCTGGAAGTGCACCGACATAAGTTCTTCTATGCCCGCGAATTTCCGCTTCATCTTTCATTCCGCCGAGCGATATCCTGATGAATTTTCTTCCCATAGCGCGAGCAATAGATTTCCCGAGCGATGTTTTCCCTGTCCCCGGTGGACCGACGAATAATAGTATCGGCGATTTTACATCTGGCTTGAGTTTCCGCACCGCAAGAAATTCCAACACTCGCTCCTTGACCTTTTTCAAATCGTAATGGTCTTCATCGAGTATCGAGCGTGCCTCACCTATGTCGATTCTATCGTCTGTGGATTTTTGCCAGGGCATTTCGACAAGCCAATCGAGATAAGTTCGCGAAACCGTATATTCAGCAGATGATGGATTCATTTTCGCAAGTCGGTCGAGTTCTTTAAGCGCGGTTTCCTTAGCCTCGTCGGGAATTCCAATTTCCTCGATTTTCTTGCGAAGTTCATCGATTTCCTTACCGAAATCCTCCTCGCCGAGTTCCCGTTGAATCTGCCGAAGTTGTTCCCGAAGATAATATTCCCGCTGTGCTTTCTCCAATTCCTCGGTGGTTTTCTGTTGGATTTCCTGCGTGAGTTCGAGAACCTTTAATTCTTTACGCAGCAATTCGTTGACCTTTGTCAATCTGCGTTTCGCACTAATTTCCTCGAGAATTTTCTGCTTTTGTTCGGCGGATATATTTAGATTTGCGGCGATTAAATCTGCAAGCCGACCTGGGTTGATTGTATTAACCGCTGCAAGACGCAGTTCGTTGGGAATATACGATGCCTTGGCGACCACTTTATCAAAAATATCGATAGTGGTGCGCATCAATGCAGATTCTTCGTCATCGCCGAGTATTTCATCATGAAGTTCCTCGACTTTAGCGATAGGATATGGCTCCTGTTGAATAATATCTAAAATTTTTATTCTCGTTTGCGGCTGCACCAAAAATTTCATCGAGCCATCGGGCAAACGTAGCATTTTCAATATAATAGCTTCGCAACCGACAGAATATATTTTTTTGTTTATTTCAAATTCGCTATCGGATTTCGGATTATCGTTTATTGCGAATACACCCAATTTTTTATCCTTAGCCAAAACATCGTTCACCATTCTAATGAACGGTTTATCGACAACAATCAATGGATGTATCAAGCCCGGAAACGAAATCACTCCGGAGGATAGCGGAATGATTGGCAAATTGTATGTCTCGTTATTTGAATTTTTCATTTTTTCTCCAATTTATTCGATTGTTATAGTCTCGAATGTATCTTCGTTCTTTTCGATTTCGATTCGCAAAAAGCCATTATTATATTTCGCTGATATATCACCGCCGGCAAAACAAAGCGGTATTCGTATATTCCGTTCGAATGGTCCATAATTGACCTCCATACGATGAAAAATCGGCGATAGCTCCCCGATAATTTCATTCCTAATTCCCTGAATTGTAATCACATCTTCGGCTTGCGTAATCGAAATATTTTTAATATCGATTCCCGCAATCTCTGCGATTATAATAAGTTTATCATCGTTTTCTACAACATCGATTGGCGGATGCCATTTATTCAGCTCATCCATCAATGCTGGTAGATGCATCTGCGAAAATCCCGCAAGCATACGGATTAGTTCATCCTGAGCCGATTTTTTACCTTTCAATTTAACCATAATATCCTACCTTTTTTATTTCGGTTGCTATTTAAACTAAGTTATATCGAACTTATTAGAAAATCAATATAAATTTCATAGAAAAATGTCTGCTTTATGTAAATGCTATCGCAGGTAAAAAGTTTTTAATCTGTGAAGGATGAATACTATGCGGGTAAAACAGACAATCACATCGAAATAATTCCTTGACATCCAACATAATTTTAACTTCTTATATTGTGCAAAGTTATTTTAGGACATCACAAAAATTGAACAGCTCATTTAATTTTTTAATAAAAGTTTATTCGATGGGTGATTAAAATGTCTGTATCGATGTTTGCTATTAGTGAAGCTTTCCATTCGATTTGGCGGCATAGGTTCGTTACAATACTTTCCGTTGTAACGATTGCTGGTGCATTGTTCGTGCTCGGTTTTTTCCTGACAATCGCATCGAATTTGCACGGTGTTCTGTCGAATGTGCAGGAGAAAATAGCTGTCGAACTATTTCTCGAGGATAACACCACCAAAGTTCGAGTGGCATCGCTAATCGATGAAATTTCGCAACTCGATGGTGTCAACGAGGTCGAGTTCATCACTAAATCCGAGGCGATGAATAGGTTTGCCAAACAATTCGGCAGTCGGTATCTTGTCGGGCTTACCGATAACCCATTTCCACCATCTATACTTGTGAAACTTAAACCCGGCACGAAACTCGCCGAAACTGCAAATGCAGTCGCCGAGAAATATCGTGGGCAGAAATATATCACTCAAATCGCTGTGCCGGGCGAAATCGCAAAAAAATTATCCAATGCACTTAAAATCTCGCTGCTGCTGTCGATAATATGGACAATTATTCTGATTTTCGGTGCGATAATTATAATTGTGAACACAATCAAACTCACTATCTACGGCCGAAGGGACACGATTTCGATAATGCAGCTTGTCGGTGCGACCGATACATTTATACATCGCCCATTCACAATAGAGGGTTCGGTTCAGGGATTATTAGCGGGTGCATTGTCTGCAATCGTCCTTTATTTCGCACTTCTGGGGATGAAAGCGATTCTGCCAGCATTGCGAATGCCCACATCGATTATTCTATACGGGCTTGTGATAATCGGTATAATTTTCGGCATTTTCGGCAGCAGGTTGGCAGTGAGAAGATTCCTGTAAATTTCTCAATTCATTATCAGTAGTTTCTGTGGTTTTCGATTGCTTTCGCGAGGGACGACGAGATAAATTCCCGGTGACATATTCGATGTATCGACAATTTTTTGTGTCCGCGAAATCGTTTTAACTCGTTTCCCGCAAATGTCGTATATCTCGGCTTCACCATCTGTGTAGCAAAATTTCCCATTAAATATTGGATTCGGATAAATTTTTATTCTATCTTCGGGTGTTAGCGAACCATGCTCCTCGATTCCAACAGTATCGTTTATTAATTTGAATATTTTAATTTCAGTATCATAAGCCTTTATTAAATATAATGAATCACCAATTTCACAGAGTAGTATTTTACCTCCATTATCTTTGTAATATCCTAAAAGATCGAGTGTAGTTGGATTAACCCGATGATAAATGGCGACTATATCAACCTCAGAAACTCCGAGATATTCTCCATAGATATCTACATATTCTGGATGAGAAATAAGATATGGGAAATCACAATCACCGGGATATGTCCAAATTTTCCCCAAGTAAGGATAAGGTGTATCATAAACTACATATCCAGCGTATACAGTATCTGAGATGGCATCTATACAAGTACTAGTAGTTGTCCAAGCATGAACTATTTCTTCATCTCTTATGAATACAGGAGTCGAGGGTTCAGATATATCATAGCAATAATACCAGGCAGTATCACCTTTAGAGCCAACAAAATGGAGTAAGTTATCGGAAAGAGAAGCACAGTTTGCACTAAAGCCAGTTATTCCTGGAAAAGTTCCAAAAGGCACTTCTGCCTCGATAAATGGTGAATCAGGTTCGGAAATATTTATGAAATATACTTCACCCGATTTAGCAGTTCTTTTAATAATTGCATATCCGCTGTTGTCATCTACGGTATAGAACTTTCCACCAACTGCTAAGCTTCCAATAATTACAGGTGATGTTGGAATAGATATATCAATTATTTTAAAATCATGAGAACTTGAACTTGGTGGTCCGGAGTATAAATATTCGCCACCAAAATATATCCTATTACCTGCATTCATTGCGTCGGGCAGTATATTCACTATACAGGGACTCGAAGGTTCTTCAATATCTATAACCTTAAGTGTTCCTGAAACATTTACATAAACATAATTACCCCAAACTGCGAATCTACTCCGGGTACCACCGCCAATGGTAACACCGGCATCCCAGGTGCTAACTAACCTCATATTGAGTGAGTCGGCGAGTGTGTCCTGAGCAAAGACCAAGCCGAAAGCAAAAAGAAACAACAGAATAAATAAAATGATGCGATTCATTAGAAATCTCCTGAATTTTTATTTCATATTCGGGCGAACGCCGTTCGTCCATACATTGCCGACAATCTGGCATCGTTCGTGCCGACCAGTCGGGACAGGGATTTATTTAAATTCCCTTCATAATATATTATATGAATAATTTTGTGAATTTCAAGAGTTTTTTCTTGCATAAACACTCGATTTTTCATAAAATTCAACAAATGAATAAGCGAATAGCCACATTATTACTTATTTTCACGATACCTGTCTGGGCAAAATTCTCTGCAACCTTATGGTCGGGTTTGCAGTATGATTCTAATATATGCTCGCTTTCAGACTATGACCTGACCCGATTTTCCAATGGTGAGAAAGATTTTCTAATCGAGACATCCGACGATGGCATTTTAAGAATCGGTGGCTCGGCAAGATATAACATATCGGTGAATAAATTTAGATTTTATTTCGGGACATCTGTTTGGGGTGCGATTTATTATAAAAATTCTGCGAAAAACTATTTCAGCGGTTCAGCGTATTGCAAAGTCAAACGAGGAGGCATAAATCTTAAAATATCCGCAGGTGGAACTCCAAAATATCACACACGAGCATATATCGACGACGATACGAAAACGACGCAATGGTCGTCATACGAATCGGGATGGACATCCGCCAAATTATCGAAACGAATTATCCCTTATTATTATGCAAATGCAAAATACAAATTCACATCGTCGATATATAACGATTATTTTCCCGAATACGATTCGCACAAAAACGAGTTCGAGTTGTCGCTTTCACACACAGGAACGAATGAAATCGAGTTAGGTTATCGTTTTTCCCAAAGCGATGCTCGTGGATACGACCGAGCAGATGAAAATAAGCAAAATTCCGACGAGAGCGATATTTCCTATGAGCAAGACCTCGCATATATCGATATCGGGCGCAATATTAGCATTTTGAAGAAAAATACAAAAGTCTCGATGCTTGTGCAGTTCGCTCATCGAGTTTATACCTCGCAGAAAAATTATTTCATCGACCCATTGCATCTCGGCAGAAGCGAAATAATCATTAGATTCGAGCCATCGGCTAAATATTATTTCGTAAAAAATTACTGGCTAAAAATTCTGGGAAGTTATAGAATCCGCGGGGCAAAAAGCGAATACGAACCAGATATTCCGCAGCTGCGTGATTACGACAGAACGATTTTTGAAATAAGTGTTGGAAGAAATTTTTAAAAGATGAAAAAATCCATTGTGAAAAATTACTCGATGGTGATTGCAATCGCCGCAATTATGATATTTGCTGGATGCACCGACAATCGGAAAGTTGCACGAGCGATATTTCTGCCTGTCGAGGTGCGTGAGCATTCGGTTACGGTCGATTATCAAAATTTTCCCGATGACATAACGCTGTTTTTCTGCGCGAATAATTTCGACAATAGCCAAGCCGAACTTTCCGAACTTGTCGGCGACAAATTAGACGATATAAATTTCACAGCACGAAAAGTTATCCCCGATTCACTCGAAACGATTGTTTTTGTCGAGGATTGCAGCGGCAGTATGATGCCATCGATAAAGCGAGCGGATAGGATTATTAGCGATGTTACCGCGAGATTTTCAGATATAAATATAACCATATCATTGGTTCGTATCGGTCGTGAATCGATTTTGGCAATTCCGCCGACAAAATGCTCAGACATTTTAAAAATCGACATCGGCAAAATCGAATATCCATCGCCGCGAGGAACATCTCTCGATAATGGAATAAAAATGGCACTCGATATAATCGGCGAAAAAACAGGTGCGATAATTCTTATCACAGATGGCAGTGTCGCCTATTCACAGAAATTACTCGAACAATCCGAATTTGCGAAATCGCTGCAAATACCAATAATTGTTATGCAAATCGATGGCTTGGCAAATAAAACATTGAAACACATTTCATCGGCAGCAGGTGGTTTTTTTGCAAATAATAACGGCTTTTCACTCGCCGAAATTCTTGCGAACGGATGGAACATAAAATATACTCCCGCAGTGAACGATACGAATGGTGCTAAACATACTATCGTTCTTCGATGGGGTGCGCAAAAACGAATCGCAGAATATATCGCACCTGGAACACCATCACAGCTTTCACCAAAACCCATGCAAATTCAGGCGCAGCCGATAATCCCTGCCGAACTCGTTAAGGGAATTAGAATCCCATATATAAAACCCGGTAATGCCGACATTCTTCCCGAAACACATTCGATTTTAGATTCGATTGTCGATTTGCTCGAAGAAACAGATATTTCAGGGACAATCGAACTCGCCGTCGATGGTTATACCTGCAATCTGGGCTCGAAATATTTTAATTTCGAACTATCGAAACGGCGAGCGAAATCCGCAGCGAACTATATCAGGCAGAATTGCGCTAAACCGATACATTTTTCAATCACTCCACACGGCGAAAACGACCCGCTTCTGCCGAATATATCCGAGAAAAATCGCATCGCAAACCGACGAGTCGAAATAAGAATGATTTACAAGCAGAAAAACTTTTCATCCAAAGGTTACGAGGAATGCTCCGAGAACACCGACTAATATCGCGATAGTCTTTGTCGTGGTCATTTTCTCACCGAGAAAAATTGCTGCGAATACGAACACGAAAATATTCGATGTTTGATTCAATGCCGATGCCACCGATACGAGAGCATATTTCATTCCGCCGAGCCAAAGAATCAATGCGATATAATTCCCGAGAAACGAACCTGAAATCGTGTATTTCCATTTGCCTGTTCGGAACAGCGATTTCATAAACCTTGCTCTGTCGGGATGAAATATCAGGAAAGTCAGAAGAAAAATCAATCCGCCAAAAAGTCTCGTCTCGATTGCCCAAAGAATCGGTGTATGCTCCAATGGAGTTTTAACCATAATGATACTGATAGCCATAAACGCAGTGGATAAAATTCCAAGAATTATTCCCAGTATAAAATTTTTGCGTGATATATTCGCTCTTGTTTTTACACCTGTTATCGAAAGCACAGCGGATATAATCGCAATGACACCAATGATTTGGATAAGCGACATTTTCTCACCGAGAAAAACTACCGAAAGCGCAATTATTAATGGACTGTAAAGACAACCTATTATTGCATTTAATCCTGCACCGAGTTTGTTGAGTGAATAGAAAAATAATGTATCTGCAATTCCCACGCCGAGAATTCCACTCGATATGAAAAGAATGTATTCATTTATCGGAATATTCCTGATAATCGGCTGTTTCAATATCATTATTGTCGGAATATAAAGCACAAACGCCAAACTAATTTTAAATAAATTCAGTGCAATCGGATGAACACGCTCACCGCTTTTTTTAAATAATATCACAGAGAATGCCCAGATAACCGAACACGATAGAGATAATATTTCACCGAAATATGGCATCGTTATTCCTTTGAAAAAATAATATCGTTATAACTTATAGGGTGATACGATAAAAGATATGAAAAGATTAAATATCGCCGATTTTTAATGCGAGATTTTTATTGCGAACAGTCCTGAAAAATTTTCGATGAAGAATATTGCTCCATCCCTGCGCATTTGTCCCGAGAACTATTTTGGGGATACTTTTTGCCCATTCATCGTTATCGCAAAAATTATGCGGAAAATTTATGAAAGCCAATCGTGCATCTTTTGGAATAGAATCTCGTGGTGGTGCCTCGAGAACAAGTATTTTTTTACTTTTCACAGAAATCAAACAATTTTTCGGCGAAATGAATTTTATCGAGAAAATATTCGAACTTTTCAGATTCTCACTCGAATATTTCTGCAATATCGTATCTGGAAAATCCTGCGGAACGAATACATATTGTGGATGTAATATTTTAATTATTTCATTGCCGTTTTTCAATATATTCTGGCTCGATGGTAGACAAAGATTATCGACTGTTCTTCTGCCGATGGAATAAATTTCAGGAAGAATATACCGCTGGATTGTGGACAGCGACCCATCGAAATACAAGAGGTTTGTTCCATTTTGCGAAATATAAACCGCCGAATTTTTTGTCCCGAGAAAATAAATTCCATTCTGTGATGCGAAAAATGCGAAAAACAGAATAACAGTTCCCAGACCGATTACTGCAAAAATTTTGGCGATGCGGCTCCATAAAATATTCACAATTCCGAATGCGAATGCGAAAAATCCAACTATTGCCCAGAACGGCGGATGTGCGACAGGAACGAAAGCATAGGGAAATTTCGCTAAATTTTTCACGACAAAGAGAATATACTGAATCAAGATACCATCGAGTTGAATAATTAT
>JAGGZE010000140.1 GCA_021162205.1 bacterium | reverse complement strand
TTTAATTATAAATTTTGCAGAGAATTATAAAATAACACAATAGGAGGCAAAGATGGAATTGTTGGGGAAATTACAGGGCAGAGTCGATTCCGGCGAGGTGATATATCTCGAAAAGAGCGCTCGCGGCGTATCGTTCAAGGGTTGGAAAATCCGTGGAAGCGAAAGCACTCAAGAACGCGGCTATGCTGTGCGAGTTATAGTGGATGGTAAGGTCGGCACGGCTGCCACTACCGATGAAAATGCTGTCGATGAGATGGTCGATAATGCTATCGAGGCTGCCAAATTCGGCGAGGAAATCGAACTCGAATTCCCGAGTAAATCCGAACAGTATGCCGAACCCAAAATTATGGATTCCAAAGTCGAAAGTGTCGATATTCCAAAACTCGCCGATATCGGTAATGAACTGATTTCGAGAATCGAACAGTATCGTTCCGATTGCGATAACGATGTCGATATTTCAACATCGCAAGTCAAATTAAAAATTACCAATACCAATGGTTTTGAAAACGAATATGAAAAAACAGCGTTTTCACTTTCTGGAAGTCTTGTCAGAGTCAAAGATAATGACATTTATATGGCTTGGGATTTCTATGTTTCTACACATTTCCCGGACAGCAGAAACGAGGCGATAGACCCGATTGTAAAACGGCTCGATGAAATAATGCAGTATGCAAATGCGATAGTTCCTGCACCATCGGGACAGGTGCCTATCGTGTTCAGTCCATTCGGTGCGGCTGTTTTGCTTTTGCCGTTGAGTGTCGGTCTCAATGGGAATAATATCTATACCAAAACCAGCCCTGTTTTCGATAAACTCGGGCAGAAACTTTTCGATGAAAAATTGACGGTTTCCGACGATGGCACAATCGATGGCAAAGTTTCATCTACACCGTTCGACGACGAGGGGATTCCTAAAAAACCGATGCCACTGATTCAAAATGGTGTGCTGAAAAATTTCCTATTCGACCTTACGACAGCGAAAAAATCGGGATACGAAACCAATGGCTGTGCATCGAGGTCACTATTCTCACCGCCATCGCCGGATACATCGAATGTCATCATCGGCAACGGTGAACATTCAATCGATGATATTATTGCAGATATTAAAGAGGGAATTATCGTAGAATCGGTTCTCGGTATGGGTCAGGGAAATGTCCTTTCGGGAGCGTTTTCTAATCCTGTTGCAACAGGTTTCAAAATCGAAAATGGAAAAATTGTCGGAAGAGTTAAAAATGTGGCTATCGCAGGTAATATCTACGAAAATATGAAAGATATTGCCGCCATAAGTTCCGAACGCAAATGGGTATATGGTGCTTATTACATCCCATATATTCGTATGGATAATTTATCAGTAGTCGGGAAATAATTTTCAATCGGGAATATTCCTGTTTCAGTATTAAATTCGATAAAATCGAAAAAATTCTTGCATTAAAATTTATATATCTTTTTATTTGCAAAAGTTTGCCCCGTTAGCTCAGTTTGGCAGAGCAGCTGACTCTTAATCAGCGGGTCGTGGGTTCGAATCCCTCACGGGGTACAGGCAGGCATTCACCTGTTTTATTCGTGCAACTTCCCTTTCGCTTCGCTAAATTCCTTGTTGCACACCCCTTCGGGTGTTCTCTTCGTGCAACTTTTCTTGCCGATGGAATCAGCAATTCATTGTTGCACCGCGAAAATGTAATGAAAGCGGTGATGTATTCATTGTTTTGTCTCATCGAAAAACGGAAACCAAAAAAGGACATTCCAACGATTTGGAATGCCCTTCAAATTTTCTCGAAAGGAACTTCGATAAATATGTTCCCCGATTATCTTGCGGCGCTCATTCCTTTAATATTGACCATAAATTGATATACCACCGTATCGCCGTGTTGTGTGACAGATGTCGGTAGAAGCACCTGCATCCAAAGATTATCGGTATATTGTGTTGAATCGTGAGCTGGTATTCCATCATTCGGTGCAAGATAACCGTGTGTAGGTCCACCATACCAACCATTATAAGCCCAAAGGAATGAATCGCGAACAGCATCGGAAGCTCCAAATGTAACAGGTGGCGTTGCATCGTCATTAAAATGAGCTCGCAGACCGAACTGGTCCTGTCCTGGATTGTCATAGAGAGACCAATATGGCAGTCCTGTCGATGTATCGATTACGACAGGGTAGGCATCTAATGCGAGTTCGATACTATCGGTCGAGATGTTTTTGACTATAAGGACATCGGTATTTTGCATAGAAACTGTCTGTCCGACATCGTAAGTATCGGATGGTGCCCAAATTGCTGTGTCGGAAGTTGGGTTATATACTCTGAAAGCAAGCGTAATCGGTTTATATGCAATTTTCTGGTCGAAAGCGCTATGGTCATCCTCGACATTTGTGGCAAAGTCGTAAGATTTCACTCTAAAATAGTATATGCTGTCGGGTTGAACACTGACCGGCGAACTCGGTCCAAAAAGAGCCGATGTGAATGAAACACCGGTGAACCAACTATTCCATGAGGAAGGATTGTTCACGGCATATTGGATATCGTAATATCGAATGCCCCAGCCCTCGCCATCCTCGACAGTAGTGTCCTCACCGGACCAGGAAATCAAGAACGATGGCGAATGCGAAATCGTATCGGTGGAATCGATAGATGAAAATGGTTTTCGCAAATCGAGGTCCACAAAACGATATCCAGGATATAGCACATATGCCGAACCATCGGTAAGGAATGTATCGGATGCAGAGCCACTATTTCCGATATTGTCGGCAAGTTTATATCCCGATGCCAACCTTCCATTTGGGAATTCGGTGCCGCCATTGGTCACAGCAGACCATGTTAAAGTATACTGTGCCCAAAGCAATGCAACCGATGTCAACATTATCAACAAAACAATTTTTCTCATATTTCCTCCTCATCTTTGCTTTAATATAATAATAATTTTCAAAATGTCAATAGGGGGAGAAATATTTTTTCTCCCCCACTATAATATTTCATTACGGCAACTGACCGAGCTGTATTCCACCTGGCCAAATAGTGCCAGATGACTGCGTATTGAACGCTCCATTCCAGACACCTGTTCCAGATGGTGAATAAGTGTCCAGAACATTATAACTCGCAATAGAACCACCACCGGCATCGCTCAAATCGAATGTTGTCGTGCCATCGCCATTATATCTCAGTGTGTTGTGTAGAATTTGATATATACCGCTGTTTATGAATATTCCGTTTCCAAGATTTCCCTCGCAGTTGTTGTTGTCGATTACTATATCCATCATATTGTCTAAGAATATCCCGTTACCGAAACATGCTCCAATTTGATTGTCTTTTATTATTCCTGTCGATAAACCGACGATATGAAATCCTTCACTTGTGATGCCCATTCCAACAACATCGTTTCCGATAATATCGAGTCTATCGCAATCAATTCCTAAAATAGCATGCGTAAAGCACGAAATAAAATTATTCGAAAGCACAGTAACATCGGTATTTGCACCTGCATCCACACCTACAATACAATCGATGAAGTGATTTGCCTTGATTTCTGCATTAGCATCTTCGGAGATAGAAACACCTGCTCCGCCATCGCCTGTGGAGAACTTGTTCGACTCGAAATAACCAAATGTGCTTGCACCTGTCAACGATATAGTGGCAAAGATATCACAGCCATCGATGTGAACTTCGGTCAAACCAGCGGATGGTGGATGGATTGTCGCGGCTATAGTAAATTTACAATCGGATATAGTCCAATCACCCTCGCAACTCATCGCCATATTGAAATCGCACTGTTCGATTCTGCCACCTTCTATTATTACGACTGTATTTGTCCCGCTAGCATCATCGAAATTGCAGTTTCGCGCAACTGCCGTTCCGCCGAGCATTTGCACATTCCCAGTGAACCAGCAGCCATCCGCTATACCGGCAAGATTGATGTCGTTATCGAAATGAATATAGTATGCTTCGGAATTTGGATTGAAATCGATAAGTGCACCAATAACAATCGTGTTTTGTTGCCCGGAACCACGAAGAACAACGGTCGGCAAAACAGGCACAGAATTTGTAATGGGATAAATACCTGGCGCAATTTTGATAATAGCACCTGGTAAACCATTCGCCACATTTATCGCTACTTCGAGGTCTGTGAAATCCGCATTGCCCATACCGACAGTTATAACATTTAATTGCTCCCAATCGTCGCGGTATGTTTCACCGATAACCGCTCCGTTTCCATTGAGGTCGATTCCAGCATCGACATACACATCGCCATCGAGATAGGCAGCCCAGTTGGTATCGCCGCCTGCTGCATAAGCATATATACCATAATTATTGCTTGTTCCACTGCCATTATCTTCCGCATCAGCATATACTCCATAATTCACGCCATCGCCATAGGATAGTCCATATACGCCATAATTTTCCCCATCTCCGCCATCGACATAGCCATAGATGCCATAATAATAGTCGCTTCCAGTGGGAGAAACATCGCCCTCGACACCGACATATCCACCTTTGCCATAGACACCATAGCCGTAATAATCATCATTGGCACATTCGCCATAGACACCGTAGCCGTCGATATAAGAACCTGCCGCAGAAGTGTTTTTGAAGTAACCCACTGCTTCATCATCGTTTGTTTCGCCTTCGACATGGAGTTTATATAGCGGTGCAGCAACACCGATACCGACAGAGTCGGTGATATTATATGTTGTCAATAGATTACCAGCGCGTGTCCAGTCGTTGTCAGCTGCTCCACCAGTAGCATCTATTGTAATCGAGTCGCCAGTTTGTGTCAATGTAATATTCGTTCCTGCAACAAGTGTAACGCTATCGGTCAACCATGCACTGCCATCTGCGCGAAGTTGCTGGAAACCACCGCCGCCTGTGGGAGGAGCCCAGTTGAAATGTCCAGCACCATCGGCGGTGAGAACCATTCCAGCAAGTCCTGTGCCGACACCGTCGTTGATACCACCCGGAATATATGTATTTCCCGCTTCATCGACTTTGAACACATTGGTGCCGACAGAATTTTGCACGAGAAATGTATCATTGCCATCATTGTTCGCATCGATTTTACAGATGAAATCCGTATTTGATTGGAATAAACCATTATCGGTGTGATAGTATCCCGCTCCAAGAGCAATATTTCCAGACGGAGACCAGTAGTTCGCATCGTTCCAGATACCGTTTCCAGGAGGAATTGCGCCGTGATTTATATACAAGGCTGCGCTTGCAAGGTCATCAGCGAAAAGGTTAAGAGCACCATTTGTTGCACCAGTAGCATCCATCACCACAGGTCCAGCAGTTGCTAAAATAGTTCTTCCGCCGCCGGGACTGCCGCTGTTATAGCATTGGTCGAGTGTCGGAACAGGTCCGCCGCTACCGACAACCGTTAAATCCCACGAACCGTCGAGGTCCTCGGCTATGACAACCGAAGCATCGCTGGAACGAAGTAGATTATCTCCACCAGAATCGCGATAATGCAATGCTTCGAGTGTATCGCCGATTGTGGCATTTCCACCTATATCGAGATTGCCATCTGCATTTATATTGCCTGCGCAAATTTCAGCGGACGGAGCAGGAGCGCCTGTGGGAGCATAGATAAAGACATCGTCGAGATATACGCCATGAGCCCATTCCTCGATTCCAAGAAACTTAATCTGGTAAGTTGCAGAAAGCGATGGTAATGGAATACTTGCGAATGTCCAACTCGGTATATCCCCATAATATCCGATTAAAAGATTCCAACTTGTGCCACCATCATCGCTGTAATAAACTTCGAGACTATCCTGGTCACCAAACCATACATTTTGATAATGCCAAAATTCCAAAAATGCCGAACTGTAAGTTGAAAGGTTCATTACAGGAGTTATAAGTTCTGTCCTATCACCAGTTACAGTATTATAGTAAAATCTTGCGCTATTTGAACCAGAATGAGCATCGGTAGTAGATTGCGTCCAATCTGTCGTTCCGATAACATAATTTTGTGTCCATCCTGTAGGTGGGAATGTTCCACCTTCAAATCCTTCGATTAATAATGTATCACTTGGCACAGCGCCGCCGCCAAACTTTGCACACTTCACCGAGATATTATCATCGAAATACACAGTATCGCCGACCGCCTGGATACTATCGGCGATTAGTTCGCCATAGATTTTCGTCTGCGCCATAATAACCATTGTGTCCGCGGGGTCTTCGGCAACTGTCCATAGTGTATCCTTTCCACCACCTGCAATACCGACTATTTCATCTATAGCATTTTGAACATCGGTTGCGGCGAGACCACTTGTTGTGTTGTCGTATCCAACAATACCTGCACCACCTGTTCCTGTAAGACTCGTTCCGCCGATGAGCAAATCGTTGTCAGCATCGACCGTGCCGTTCTCGATAACAACCTGGTCTATAACGGATGGGAAACCGGTGAAACTAAGTCTAAAATCGGTTCTGTAAGTGCTTGTGGTCAAAGTTGTGGGCCATGAAGAATCATCATAATCATAGGCATTATAATCGGAAGTTGCCATCGTGGAATATCGCCATTGCGGTCCGCCAGAAGCGTAGTTTGTGCTTTGATAACCATCCTGGAAATAAATTAAAAGGTTTGAAGTTCCGTCATAGGCAAAGTCGGTAATATCGAAATGATACCAACCAGCAACCTGAGGAATAGCTTCTGCAAGCACATAATATACCTGTGTTGCACCGGCAACATTCCATGTTGTCGGAACCGATGTTGCAGTTGTCAATTCAAGCCAGATATATACAGAATCGAATGTCCATGGGTCTGTTGTGCTTGGAGTTTGTAAATAAATACTCAAAGAATCGATAGTTGTTGCTCCGCCCGCTCCGATTTCAGCAGCGGTAATCATACTCACATTTCTTGCATAATGATACCATCCAGCAAATGGTTTTGTGCTGGAACCACTCGTGCCAGAGCCAAAAATCATATCGACATCCGAATACGAAGTTACTCCGCCGACAACGCCACGGTTTGCAATCCAGAATTTTGCGGGTTGAGCGACTGTGTCCTGATTTTGAATGAAATTAGAATCGCTGACAGCGCCACCTGTTGGCCAAGTGTTTCGCCATACGCCACCGAGTTCGATAGAGTCGTTTGCGACAATAGCATTTGCATTTGCAAGACCTTCTTCTGTTACAAAAAACTGTATAATACTATCGCCAGAATAGATACGGAATTGGTCGGTCGAATTATTATTCATATCGAGTAAAATTCTCGTATCGCCATTCGTTCCAAAATATTTGCCCGTCGCTTGAACGATATTTCCACTGGCATAAATTGCGGGACCTGTGGAATCGTTGCGGGCATAAACCGCAGCCGCTGTGCTTGTGGAAATTCCATCCTTGCCGACTTTAGCATAAAGCGCTCTGCCGTGTCCAGGATTCAATGTAATGCTCACAGAATTATCACCGATAATTGCATTTCCATTATCGTATGCTCCTTGAAGGTCGAAACCTGATAGTTCATCTATTGCCAACTGAACATCTGTGGCGGAAAGACCGCTCGCGGTGTTGTCGTAGGCAACATTTGATGCGAGAACATATGTCGCAGTATCTGCATATATCGCATTGACAGCATTATCTGTCCACATCGCGCGGAAAGCGGTGGTCACAAGTTGACGAGGGGACAACGCGGTCCAGGTAGCGCCGGTCATGCTCGTATCGATTGCAATCTGGATATAAAGCGGTCCAGAAATCGCTGGCACAGGAATCGTGATATCGAATATCTCGGAAAAAAGTCCGTGATATACGATAGACGCACTCACAGTATCGGCATCGATTAATGTCCCTGCTGATGGGTCATCGTAAATCGCCAGCGCGATATCCATTGTGTCGTTGATACCGACACCCGTCGGGTCGGTTAATTTCCCCTGATAATCGATTGGTAAAGCAATCGCATAGGAGAAAAGAACCAGTAAAACCCACAAACAAATTCTTCTCGTCATTTGACACCCTCCTTGAAATGTTATTCATTCCAATCTAATATTAGGCAATTAAATTGGCAACTTTTTTTTATATTTTTTTCAAGGATAAATCGAACAATCCAAAATATTATAAACGCTATCGAGTTGAAAAACTATACTGTCGGCATCTATGGTGGAAAATCGAATCGAAACGATTAAAGAATCACCCGAAAATAAAAATGAAAAATCTGAACTATCGGGTTCGAGAAAATTAGTATCGATTCCTGTTTCCGAGTGAATTTGAAATAATGTCGCATAAATTCTTGTCGTATCGATTTCAGCACCTGTTGTATCCTCGATTCCTAAAATAATTTCTGCGGTATCACAGGATATAAATGAATTATCGAGCGGGCATTCGAGCCAGACTATTGCAGGTGAGCAGAAATCCACCGTAAATATCCAGCAAGTATCGGCGATATTCGAACCACAGGAATCGGGACAAGTATCCTCGACATGAATACAAACATTAATATCGCCGCTTTCCCAATGTCCACCGAATGCGACAGGGTCGAGTAAAAACCAATGACCATCGTAAGTGCATCCAGCTGAGTCGGGTGTGAAATACTGCCCATTAACTGTGATAGAAATATCTACCGAATCGCAGAAATTTTCGGTGATTTCCGCACTGATGGGAAAAAGTGAATCCGAAATCTCACCGCCATCGTATGGAACCATATTCGCTATTGTCGGTGCCGACCTATCGATAATGAAATACGAGCATAGAATACTATCCAGCATATTCCCCAATCCATCCGATGCGGAATCGAGACAAACAGTAACAGTCTCTATTTCCGCCCAATCAGGCGAAGGAGTAAATGTCAAAATCGAATCGGAATATTCGAGGCGCGGGTCGCTTATGTCGATTTCCGAACCGTTAATTGAAACTCGTATCGATGCTGTATCGAGATAGCGAA
>JAGGZE010000127.1 GCA_021162205.1 bacterium | reverse complement strand
TTTTCTAAAACATCATAGCATAAAAAAATTAGAGAAAACAAAAGTTTCTAATGAAGTTGCATAAGTTTCTATTGCTATAATTCAGGATGGTATGGGTTCGATATATTCGCCGGATTACGATGCCGGCTATGCGCATATTTGCGATGTCGACCATAGCGGAGGGAACGGACTGCCAGACCCAGATACCAGCGGACAGGATAGCACAGATAGTCATACGACGACGGATTCGACAGATACATCTTATCATTTTCCGCGGTTGGACAATTCTAAAATATATATAGAGGATGTATATGGAGCAGTCGAAGCCGCTGGTGTAAGTGCGATTGTCGGTTTAGCAACTGGTGGAATAGGATGGTTTGGTACGGGAGTTGCGATAGAAGTGGGAGCTACAATTGCTTCGGCGCGTGAAGGAATTAGACAAGGTACAAATAACGATTGGGGTGGGCAATGAAATTAATTTATAAAAAAATAATTAGATTTATATTTGCCTACTTTTTTTCAATTGTCATTATATTTGCATTTTCATATTTATTACATCATAATTATTCACTTGCAGAAAATCTTGGTGATGTACTTTTTCTTGTTACTGCAATTTTCATTATGTATGGTTGCAATATATTTACAAAGAACATCGAAAAAAATATATTTAAGGTAATTTCTTATTCGTTCATAGTATCATCCATATTCTTTTTTGTAGCATCTTTGATATTTACGAATGGTATGGAAAATATTTTAATTAAACTGATATTTTCTATTTTGCTCGGTGCATTCATTGGTGTTATGTCTGGTTTTCTAAAACATCATAGCATAAAAAAATTAGAGAAAACAAAAGTTTCTAATGAAGTTGCATAAGTTTCTATTGCTATAGTTCAGGATGGCATGGGTTCGATATATTCGGCGGATTACGATGCTGGCTATGCCCCGCACAATTTTCTATCGGATTGTTAAACTATCGGGTTTTCTTACATCTTTGCAACTTTTCGGTATGAAATTCTTCCCGTGATTAAAATGTCCGTGCCGAGTTTTCTGTATTCCACATTTATCAAATCGAGTGCGGATGTTATTTCTGGAGCGATTTCCACTCCGACCGATGAAATTCCACTGCTTCCGATTATTTTTGGCGCAATAATCGCATAAATTCTATCCGCGAGAGATTCTGCGATTGCGTTTCCAATCAATGTCGCGCCGCCCTCGAGTAAAACAGATATTATTCCATTTTCCGCTAATTTTTCGAGAACGCTACCAATAGAAATCAGTCCATTCGGTTTGGGTTTTAAGTTCCATATTTCGACATTGCCATCGGGTTTCCCAGAATGAAACGGATTTTTAATTGGCGTTATCAAAATAGTTCGTGCCAAATTATCCTCGAAAATTTTGTGATGTGCATAGACCGTGTTTTTCCCTGCGAGAACGATTCTGACAGGATTTCTGCCCTTTATATGCCTGACTGTAAGCTGTGGGTTATCGACCGCTAAAGTTTTTGCTCCTACCATAACGGCATCGTGAGTATTCCGCAGTCTGTGAGCGAACTTGCGTGCTGTTTCCGATGAAATCCATTTCGAACTACCATCGCCTGCTGCGATTTTGCCATCGAGCGATTCGGCGAATTTCACTGCAACATAAGCTCGCCCAAGACGAGAATATATCTTGAAATGTTCGATAAGTCTCAATGCCTGTTTTTCGAGAACACCGACTGTTACTTTAATTCTTGCCTGTTTAAGCTTTTCTATTCCTCCGCCGGAAACCTGTGGATTCGGGTCGATTGTTCCGATAACGACTCGAGAAAATCTCTCTTTAATGATTCTATCCGCGCATGGTGGAGTTTTCCCGTAATGGCAGCAAGGTTCGAGCGTAACATACATAGTGGCACCATTGAAATCGGTTATTCCCTTTTTATTAGCATTTTCGATTGCCTCGATTTCTGCGTGAGCCATACCACTTTTGTGATGCCAACCCTTGCCGAGAATATTGTCATTCCTAACGATTATCGCTCCCACAGGCGGATTCGGCGATGTTCTGCCCAATCCTTTCTTGCCCAATAGTAATGCGAGACGCATATATTTTTCGTCTAAATTCATCATAAAGATTAAAATTAAATATCGATTTTTTTTATCAACTAAAATGTAAAATATCTCAAAATTGTTCATACTTTTTCAGGTATCCCATTCCGCTATGGTGGAATAGTAAGAGGAAAGTGCAATAAAAAATCCAAATGTCAAATGATTTTTTGCTTTCGCTACTACGGGATTTTGTCATTTGGTCTTTGGATTTCACTTGTTATTCCGACTAATCTGGTTTCAGAATACCGATAAAATCGGTGACAAGTTTTGGATTTTGATATTAATTTAAATTTTGAACTTTGACATTTGAACTTTGAACTTTATTTTAACATTATGTTTATCGGAAAAGTAAAATCCCCTGTCGTCTCGACAGTTAAACATCTATCCTATACGAGCAGGAAATTACTGCTCATCAGAAAAGTTCATCCTATGACACACGAGGAATATGGCGAAACGATAATCGCAGTGGATTTTGTCGATGCCGGCGAGGGCGATATAGTTTTGGTTTCGCAGGAGGGCGGTTCTGCGAGAAAAATTTTAGATGACAAAACAGCTCCAGTGCGTTCATTTATTCTTGGAATAGTCGATAATTGGGAAATCGAAAAGATGGAGGATTGAATGGCTGCATATTTTAACAGGAATTTGCGATTATTGAGAAAGGCGTTAGATAAAAAACGAGGTCGTCCAATAGGATTCGACTACCTTGCGATGCTTGTGGATTTCCCATCGATAAAACTTCAGCAGTGGGAACGAGATGGCGAACCGAATCTCGCAGAACTGAGGAAACTCGCCGAAAAATATTCCAAAATTCTCGAGACCGAAATCACAACCGACCAGATTATCAACCGAGACCTGCGATACGATGAAAGATTCTCGAAATTAGCATGGGGAATGTAAATATAGTGTCGAGTTAATAAATTATTAATTTTGGGTTATAATCGAAACGATTTAATTATATATAGTTAAAATATTGGAGGAATTATGAGAATTTTATCGAGTAAAACCATAAAAATATTACTTTTTATCGCTTCGATTTCAATAGCATATTGCCAGACGAAAAATTCTGCACCCGATATCGAAACTGTGATTCATAAAATCGATAATCTATATTTGAGTAATACCAGTTATGGCGAAATGGAAATGGAAATTACGACTCCACATTGGGAACGAACACTTACGATGACAGTCTACACAAGTAAACGGGATAAGTCGTTCATACTGATTACATCGCCCAAAAAAGAAAGCGGGATGACCACACTTAAAATCGGCAACGAGATGTGGAACTATCTGCCGAAAACCGACAAAGTTATAAAAATTCCGCCATCGATGATGATGAGTTCGTGGATGGGTTCGGATTTCACCAACGACGACCTTGTAAAAGAAAGTTCGCTGCTCAACGATTACGAATATAAATTTATTTACCCACAAAATGCTGTCGATAGTCTTTTATATATTCAGCTCGTGCCGAAGGAAAATACCGCTACTGTCTGGGGAAAAATCGTCGTATGGATATTTAAAGATAACTATATCCCGATTCGCGAGGAATTTTACGATGAAAAGGGCAAACTCCTTCGAGTTATGACATATTCTGAAATTAAAAATATCGATGGCAGAAAAATCCCGACACTGCTCGAAATGGTGCCGAAAAATAAAGAGGGACACAAAACTATTATCCGATATAAAACTATAAAATTCGATATAAATCTCGATAAAGATATTTTCACACTGAGAAATTTGAAAAAAGGCAAATAGGAAGATTGCTATGATACTCAAACTTGCATTTAGAAATGCATTGCGGCAAAAACGCAGAAGTTTATTCACAGTTTTTACTATGGTCGGTGGATTTGTTCTCGGTTCGGTTGCAATATCTATGACATACGGCTCGTTCAATAATGTAATCGATTCTTTCACACGAACATCGACAGGACATATTCAGATACACTGCGCAGGTTATTTGGACAAGCCATCGATTTACAAGACTATCGATGATTATTCGGTAATCGGCGAAAAAATTCAACATATTAAAGGTGTGAAATCGTATGCACCACGTTTGGTTTCAGCGGGACTCGTTTCGGTCGGCGAGAAAAGCAATGCGGCAAAAATTATCGGTATCGACCCCAATCTCGAGGACGAAACAACTCTATTCTCGAAACGAATCGAAAACGGACGAATGTTCACAGAAAAACCCGAGCATCGTGCGATTATCGGTAAAGGTCTCGCTAAAAATCTTAATGCAAAAATCGCCGATACAATCGTTATCCTTTCGCAGGCAGCGGATGGCTCGATTGCAAACGATATGTATGAAATCATCGGAATATACGACAGCGGAAATGAAATGGCAGATAGAGCCACTATTTATCTTAATCTCGCCGATGCACAAGATTTATTTGTCCTGCCGAACAGTGTCCACGAAATAGTCGTCGTTCTTTCGAATTTTAAAATTACTCAAAAAGTTTTAGGGGAAATCGAATCAAAATTGAATAATCCTAAAATCGATATTCAATCGTGGCAGGTTATCGCAAAATCATTTTACGAATCGATGGAAGCAAAAAAACAGGGTAATTATATTATGAACCTAATAATTATTCTAATCGTAGCAATCGGTGTGTTCAATACGGTGCTGATGTCGGTTCTCGAAAGAACTCGCGAATACGGTCTTCTGAAAGCACTGGGAACTCGACCATGGCAGATAATTAAACTCGTGATTTATGAAATCGTGCTCTTATCGTTCACAAGTGTTATAATCGGTTCTGTAATAAGCACTGCCGCAAATTATTTCTTATTAATACACGGTATAACTTATCCGATAAGCTTTAATATCGGCGGAATTCAAATGAATAAGATGATTGCCGAAATAAGCGTTAGAAGTTATCTAATCCCGACTATCATAGTTTTAGTAGCGGCATTTTTGGTCAGTATAATACCAGCATTGCAGGCAGCAAAAACCGAACCGGCAAAATCGATGCACCACCTTTAAGGTGTTTTCTTTGTGCAACTTTTCTCCCCCGATTAAAAATCGGGGAATTCATTGTTGCACCTGCGTTATAAAAGTTTGAATATTTTCTAACGAACTTTGTTCGTTAGAAATACTAAAGTTTTCTTGAAAGGGTCTGGGGAAACTTCTTTTAGAAAAGAAGTTTCCCCAGAAAAAGCTCTTCTATTATTTCCTATCCGAGTTCGACTGTTAGCCGTTAGCTTTAACCAACGGACAAATGATTTCGTTTTATATCGATAATTAAAAATCTGTTATCTGTCTGAATTTTGCTAATCGTTCGTTCAGTTTATCCATAGTCAATTTTTCAAGATTTCTAATCGAAAATCCCTCGACATCGAAACTCGCCACCAATGAACCATATACCATTGCCAGATGCAGATTTTCGGGAGTGATTTCACCCTTGCTCGCGATGTATCCCATAAATCCACCGGCGAACGAATCGCCTGCACCTGTCGGGTCTACCACATTATCGGTTGGATATGCAGGCACAACAAAAATATCCTCGCCTGTGATTGCAAATGAGCCATAAGCGCCGCGTTTTACTATCAGTGTAGATGGTCCCATCTGCTGAATTTTTTTCGCTCCAGTAAAAATCGAACGAACACCTGTCAGCATACGAACCTCGAGTTCGTTGATTATCAAGACATCGATTTTTTTCATAACTTCTCGAAACGAATCGAGTTCGCGTTCTATCCAGAAATTCATCGTATCTGCTGCGATAAGTTTAGGTGAATCCATCTGTTCGAGAACTTGCAATTGGAGTTTCGGATGAATATTTCCGAGAAATACGAATTGTAAATCTCGATATTTTCGAGGTAAATTTGGAGAGAAATCGGCGAAAACATTAAGTTCGGTCAAAAGTGTTTCCGGGTCACCGAAATCCTCGCCATATTTTCCATGCCAGCGAAATGTTTTGCCATCGGCGATGTATAATCCTTCTGAATCGACACCGCGCATTTTAAGCTTTTCGATATGTTCTTTTGGGAAATCGTTTCCAACAACACCTACAATATGCACAGGTCCAAAAATACTCGACGCTACCGAAAAATAAACCGCCGAACCGCCGAGACCATCCAATAATTCTCCACGAGGTGTATAAACCGTATCCAATGCTACCGAACCTACAACCAGCAATGACATTTCAAACTCCTTTCGATTGTTTTTTAAATAACTTTTCAAAATATCATATTTTTAAAAATTGCCTAAAAAATAAATTATATTTTTTTATTAAGAAATAAACATACTTACTGGGAAAAAACCTCTTTTAGAAAAGAGATTTTTCCCTCACAATATTCTTACTCGTATGTTTTTACTTTTGCATCGGGTGGGAAATGAAAATCGATAATTTTAGCAGGTGGACGAACTAACGCTTCGGGATTGTCGAATCGTATCGTTTCTCGATATTGTTCGCCATTAGAATTGTTTATACTCTCGATTTTCGTCGGGAAATAAAAATCTTCAGCAATTTCGACATAATCATCATAATAATTTGTCGCCAATGTATCGTTATCATTTGTGAATACCAATTTTCTCAGCAGATTATCGTATTCGAATACTCGAATTTGAAGCTTTCGCTTCTTTTTATTTTCCTTTGGCTGCCAAACAGAAATCGATGTATCGCCGCGATTTGAGGAACTAATTCGCTCGATTTCATAATCCTTCAATATATCGCCGATTGTTCCCTTGCCGAGAGCCATCAGCCAACTTGTAGATAGCGGTGAACCATCGAGATAATCGAATCCCTTTTTGCTTTTGGGATAGTATATCATCATCCTATCGGATGTCAGCACCATAATTTGCTCGATAGGGTCGGAGATATGGATATAGGTTCTACTGGGGAATGCGATATATATTTCACCGCTGACAGAATCGGCAGTTCCATTTTCCATCGTCTTATGGAAAAAACCCGCGTGGACAGCACGCATATCCGACGCGGGCATTAAAGCTATCAGTGAAAATATTATATTGATAAGAATCGGGTTCATTTTAAGACATCAATCTTCAAAAAGAATAAGGAAATAAAGCGTATAGAACACAAGTTCGACAGCCATGCCGACGAGACAGCCTGTCAGTGCGTTTTTCGTTTGAATTTTTTTGCCTTCTTCTCGATAGCAATCGGTATAAACGGCGACATATTCATCGGATTTTCCGAGAAGTCGCGTTGCAGGTGGTGATGGCTCGAGGATAATATGTAGCATCACCCGAATTTGTCTTTTTTGCAAAATAAAGATAACTTAAAAAACACCGAAAATTATTCATTTTTTTATTGCAATTTCTTTTTATTTAATTATAATTATATATATATTTATGATTTTTAATTTCAAGGAGGGTATTGCTATGAAAATTCATATATCGTTTATTTTTCTTTTACTTGCCACATTTTTGATTTCTATTTCCTTTGCAATCGATTCAGAACATTTAGCTCGAGTTGAAAATCCTCGAATCGAACGACTGCTCGCTGAAATGCCCGATGGTAGCACAGACCCCGAGGCATATAACCTTTGGAAAATACGGTATTCTGAAGCTATTTCTGGATTCGACAGTTCCTCGGGTTCCGGTTTAGAACGAGCATTAGCGCCTATGGTTCTTTCTACGAATAATGGTTATGTCGATGCTCAAATGGACCAAAATACAGGTGCATTCGAGGAAGGTGGTCGTCCAACGGGTAGTGGCTCCTGGTGGAAATTAACTTACTATTATCCCAGTGTTCCCTGGTCCTATTCGATTTATAAAATCGATGGAAACACCCCCGAACAACAACATCGAACCGGTCCCGATTGTGTTGCACTTCCTGCTCCAAATTCTACTTATATGGATGGCGATTCGATTGTAACTGTATGGAATAATCGACACGGAGTAAAAATCGTTCAGATTCTCGAACCTGTGCGGCTCGGTGCCGCTCCCGGTGATAATGAACAAATTATGTATACTACTCTTTTCATCCCTGTCGATGGTTCCTGCCATAATTGTGGAGACCTTGTCTATTATGACACAAAACTTCATAACAGTGATGGTTGTCCGATTTCCACATCATTTGGTTATACCGGCAATGCTGAAATATTCTATGCACCGACGACACCATCTATATGGCGTGCTTATGAATTCAGTTTTCCTCCCGGTGCAGGAGATATGGTTGCACTGGGAATTTTAATGGGTTTTCAAGCCACTATGCCCGATGTATTTTGGTATGGTAATTGGGGCTCTTCTGTTGGCAATGGATGGGCTGACACTTATTGGGCAGCCGATGCTGGTGGAAGTTTTGGATACGATACTGCGACTATGGTTAAATGGTATCAGAAAAATGTCTGCCCTGGCGATACATTGAGATTTGTTACATATTATGGAATCGGCGATATAACTGGAACAGGACTTACTCTTGCGCATAATCCGCCTGATATAACAGCATCCTGCTTAAGTGTTCATCCAGACCCGATGACTTTAACCGCTCTTGTTACTAATATGGGAACAGGCACTGCTCATAATGTTACGGTTACACTGAATCTTGGTGGTTCGAGTTTGGTATATACCGGCGGCGACCCTATATCTGCTTATTATTCATCGCTCGCTGGATATGGCGGTTCACAAACAGTTAACTGGCAGGTCGATATTCCACCATCCGCTTATGGAACAACTCAATGTTATTCGATAACAGTCAATTACGATGAAGG
>JAGGZE010000128.1 GCA_021162205.1 bacterium | reverse complement strand
GCTCTTCTAATTGGTACTGATTGTTCAAGTAAAAATTTCTTATAAAAGAAGCAATTATTTTTTTGTCGGAGTGCTCAAATTTCATTAATAGTTTCTTTTCTTGTGTTTGTGTTAAAACAGTTCTCATTTCAATTTCGTGTTCAAATCCGTTTTTCCATTTAAGTTTTAAAATATTTTCCTTACTCGGATATTTGAAATCGCTATACTTTTTACTTAGAGATACTTTTGATGTTTTGTGAACTAAATTATCTAAAAAAGATAAATCATGTTTAATTTTGAAAATACCATAAAACTTACCTTCATAAATACCGTCACGAAAGTTTTGTTGTAAATAAAATATTACATAATCGTTTTTTCTTACTCTTTGAGAATCTGCTATCATAGCGACTAAGTTATTTTCAGTATTATGATGTAATTTTGTTGTTGCGGTATTATTAAAATCTATATAATTATCTTTTGCTCCTGTTCCCGCAAACATATAATCAATATGATATTTAAATGTATTTGTATCGACTATGAAAACATGTGTTGTTGCCATTTTTATTTCCCCCTTTTAAATAAAAATATATATTCATGCTTGAACACATAGAATCCGCCGACTAATGCTCTATATCTCCATAATTCTTTTTGGTTTCTTTTGCCTTTTGTCTCTTCAAAATTTTTGACTATTATGCTTTTTAATTTATGTCCTTTTTTTAAAATTTCCTGCATAACATAAAAACCGAGCGGTATCCATTCACCTTTGGAATATTTATCGCCGATTACGACTGCAAAAAACCTTTTGTTATCGAGAATAGATAAACTATTATCGACAACTTCATTAAATAGCGACAAAAATCCATCCAAACTTTTTGCATTCGACAAATCTTTTTCATAATCACTGAATTTTATAATATCCCAGTATGGTGGATGGAAAATAACAAACTGCACCGATGGAACACCGATTTTTTCCACTTCACTTTTTATATTCAACGATGTGCTATCTCCTGTAATAATTTCAGTGCGGCTATTTTGGGAAAAGATTGTTTTATCCTGTTCTAATTTTTCTCGAGCAATTTTAACAACTTTATCTTGAATTTCAATACCGATGCTATTTATTCCAAGTCTTCGTGCCTCGATAAGAGTTGTGCCGCTTCCCATAAATGGGTCCAAAACCCATTCACCTTTTTTTGTATATCTTCGCAAAAGTTGATTGGGAATTTGTGGAATAAAATTTCCCCAATACTCGGCGGAATGAGCACCCGAATTATCTCGCCGTTCCAATATCCACAAACTATCGGTGATTATATCGTCGAATTCTTTCCACCTATTTAAATTGATGTCGTTTATTTTATTTGTTTTTATTTCTAAAATTCCTTTTAAAAGTCTTTTTATGTAGTATTGCGCCCGTTCCAATGTCTCTGTATCGAGAATTTGTTCCAATTCGTTTTCAAAATATTGTTTTTTCAAATATATCGTTTCACCGTTGGAGTCGATATTTAATAATCCCAAATTGTCATTCCTGAAACTCGATATACTATATTTTACAGCTTTAATTTTACTTTTTATTTCAATTAAATCTCTTTCAGTTAATAAAGATTTTAAAACTCGAATTATTTTATCTTTATTTAGTATCATAATTCCATTTTCTCCAATAGTTCTTCGGGGCGAACAGGGATTTTGTTTATTTCGATTTCCAGTGCATTTTCGACTGCTGCAGCAAGTGCCGGTGCTGCTCCTATCAATGTCAATTCACCGCTGCATTTCGCGCCGAATGGTCCATATTCATAAGGATTATCGAGCATCTCGCTAACGATTTCGGGAACATCTTTCGCTGTCGGGATTGTATAGTCGGTAATTGTTCCCTGCTGAATTTTCCCACCGATATTTTCCATCACTTCGATAGAGCCATATCCGAGTCCCTGCACGATACCACCCTCGATTTGCCCTCGCATCATCCGCTCATCGATTGGAACACCGACATCGAATATCGCCCACACTTTTTTCGGTGTGATTTCATAAGTCAGTGTATCCACCTCGACCTCGACAACATTTATTCCCCAGGAATATGTCGGATAGGCATCACCATGCATAGTTTCCTGATTCCATTCGATATATTTCGGATGATGATATGTTTTCGAAACCTCGATTTCGCCGGGTTCATTCCATCGTTGTTTAAGTTCATCTGCGGCACTTTTGAGCAGACCGCCGACAATAACCGTCGTTCTCGATGCCACAGTCGGTCCCGAATCTGGAACACGACTGGTATCGGGATTTTCATATATCACATCCTCGATAGGTATTTCGAGAGATTTCGCAACGATTTTTCGCATAGCTGTGAGCGCACCCTGTCCCATTTCGACATTCGATGTTAAAATTTCAACCTTGCTATCGGGATATTTCCGCAAAGTGGCAGTGCCGTGAATGATTTCCTCACCATTACCTGTGAAACCGCAGCCATGATAGAACATCGAGAGTCCGATACCTTTGCGAATGCGACCTGTTTGAGATTTGAATTTTTTTATTTTATCGCGAATATCCGAAAGTTCCTCGATTCTACTCATCATTTCGGGAATTTTCACATCATGCCGCAGCAATCCATCGGTGCAAGTGCGGTCGCCCTTTTTGAGAGCGTGTTTCAATCTGAAATCGAGTGAATTTATGCCGATAATACGAGCGATTTTCTCGATTTGCATATCCATCGCAAAGAATGCCTGCGGTGCACCGAATCCTCGAAAAGCACCATTGGGAACAGTATTTGTCGCAACCGCTCGCCCGCGAACTCGAAGATTCGGAATATTATATACTCCGCTAGCGCAGAACATTCCTCGTTGAAGCACCACATCTGAAAGCCCTGCATAAGCACCTGCATCGAATTTTATATCGATATCGGCGGCGATAATTGTTCCATTGGAATCGAGCGCCGTGCGATGATGAATTACCGATGGATGACGCTTGGTAGTAGTCTGAATATCCTCGTCTCTATCGAACACGAGTTTGACCGGCTTTTTGGTTTTTAAGGACGCAAATGCTACCTGTCCCGAAAGCAGTGATGGATATTCTTCTTTCCCACCGAATGCTCCGCCTGTCGTAGTTTGAATCACTCGAACTTTGTCCTCGCTCCAACCGAGACCCTCGGCAATCGCACGATGAGCATAATACGGGCATTGCATCGACCCGTAAATTGTCATTCTGTGATTTTCATAAATCCCGATAACTCCCTGCGGTTCGATATAAAGTTGTTCCTGATAGCCCGTTCGATATTCGCCATCGATTATTTTATCGGCATTGGCAAAAGCATCATCGGGTTCGCCTTTTATATATTCGTGAGACACAAAACAATTGTCCTGCCCATATATTCTGGGACTATTTTCTAAAAGTGCATCCTCGATTGTCAGCACGGCGGGAAGCGGTTCGTATTCGATATCGATTTGCGAAATAATTTGCGATATAATATCTCTATCGGGACCGACAACTAAAAGAATCGGTTCGCCGATGTAGTTCACAGCACCCTCGGCGAAAAATGGCTGGTCGTATATCAAAATCTTCACTCGATTTTTCCCGGGAACATCGTTTTTATCCACAATGAAATAACCATCGGGTATATCTGGAATATCGATGGACAAAATTTTCGCTCTCGGATGCAATGACCGCACTGTTTTCGCATAGAGCATACCATCGAATTTCATATCTCCGACATATTTTGTCTGCCCGCCGATTTTAGTGTGAGCATCGACACGAACTATCGATTCGCTGATTTTTTCATTCATTTATCACAATCCTTTTTATTTGCTTTTTATAATAAAATCATAATTTAAACTATTTCAAAAATAAAAAAATTTATTTTTGATTTTTTGGAATTGGAATTAAACTAAAAAATCGAAAATTTTTTGCAAGGAGATTTAAAAAATGATAAGAGATGAAGTATTATCGACTGTGAAAAATGAAAAAATCGAGGTTGTTCGACTTTGGTTCACCGATGTTCTCGGAATGCTTAAGGGTTTTTCGTTGCGTGTCGAGGATTTACCGAGAGCATTGGACGAAGGTATCGGTTTCGATGGCTCGTCTGTCGAGGGTTTCGTCCGTATCGAGGAAAGCGATTTACTCGCATTTCCAGATACCGATACTTTCGCATTACTGCCCGCAGAATTCGGCGGTGTGCGAACAGCAGTTATGATTTGCGATATTCTATATCCCGATAGCACACATTTTGAAAGCGACCCACGTTTCGTGCTGAGAAATATGCTGAAACAGGCGAAATCGAAAGGGTTCGAGCATTATTATGTCGGTCCAGAACTTGAATATTTCTATTTCCAATCGGATTCGCAACCCGTGCCGCTCGATGCAGGAGGATATTTCGATATTTTACCGATGGACAAATCCGCACAGGCTCGAAAGGAAACATTTATCGCACTTCGCAATTTCGGAATCGACCTCGAGGTCAGCCATCACGAGGTTGCAAAAAGCCAGCACGAACTCGATTTCAGATATAATGACGCTCTTTTAATGGCGGATACCATTCAGATTGCAAAAGTTATTGTCAAGGAAATAGCGAGGAAATACGGACTGTATGCATCGTTTATGCCGAAACCTATTTTCGGTGAAAATGGCAGCGGATTTCATGTTCATCAATCACTTTTCACTAATTCGCAAAATGCATTCTATTTGCAGAGAGCACACCTCGATAAAAATGACACATATAATCTTTCCGATGTCGCAAAATATTATATCGCAGGACTTCTGAAACATTCCGAGGAAATAACCGCGATAACGAACCAATGGGTGAATTCATACAAACGACTCGTCCCAGGTTATGAAGCACCCGCATATATCAGCTGGGGAAGGAAAAATCGCTCGGCATTGGTGCGAGTGCCAGCATTCAAACCGCAACATTCGAATTCCTGCCGAGCAGAATATCGCGCACCAGACCCAGCATGCAATCAATATCTCGCATTCGCTGTGATGCTTGCAGCAGGACTCGAAGGTATCCAGCAGAAATATCCATTAAGCAAACCGATAGAACTCGACATCTACACGATGCATCGAGACGAAAGAGAAAAACAGGGGATAACATCTCTGCCAGATTCACTTTATTCCGCAGTGCAAAAAATGGAGAACAGCAAACTTGTAAGGAAAACACTCGGCGATGCTCTTTTCGATAAATATATCGCAAATAAAAAAGCCGAATGGGAACGTTATCGTGTGCAGGTAACAGATTACGAACTGCGAGAATATCTCCCACACCTTTAAGGTGTTTTTATCGCATTGCTTTCCTTGTCGATAGAATCGACAATTCCCTGCAATGCCTGCACCCCTTCGGGTGTTTTTATTGTGCAACTTTTCTGACAACAGAGTTGTCATTCATTGTTGCACCCGATTAATCAAAATAAATTTTCACCATTTGAAAAGAGCCGAAGGGCTCACCCATTCGGGTGTTTTTAGTGCATTGCGTCTTTCTGAATCCCGATGAAATCGGGGTCGGAAGCGAGCGCCAGCGCAAAAATGATGTGAACAGCATACTTCAGTATGCTGCTTTTCCTTCCGGCAGACGACTGAAGTCGCCTGTTCAATGTTGCATTCCGCATTTTATGTCTCCTGTTTGTTTGTTGCGGTGTTGTAGGGGCGATGCGATGCATCGCCCTTTTGTTGGGCAGGCGCAAGACCTGTCTCTACAATCGATTATTTCCTTGAACTCTCATAATTCCAATAACTTACAACATATCCGTATTCACGGGATAGTTCCCCGTATATACGGATTGGGAAGCCGCATATAATCGTCCATCGTATCGATATCAGTAATAATCCCGACTTCATCGATTTCGACAGTATCGTATCCTTTTCGGTTTATGAATATTTTAAGATTCGAATCGTCGGGTTCGGCGAGCAATTCGGGGATAAGTTCGCTGTTCATCAGCACAGGATGACCATTCCTGCTGTGATATGTCGGAATAACTATATCGGAATCGATTTCGAGCATTTTGTTATATACTTTCGTGGAAATCAGCGGATAATCGCCTGGCAGAAGGAAAAATTGCGGGGCTTCTATGTGTGATGCACCTGTTTTCACCGATGTGAACATTCCGCCCTCATAATTTTTATTGAATACGATTTCGACTTTCTCATAAACAGCAAGTATTTTTTCGATTTCCTCGATTCTATGTCCACCGACGATAATAATTCTATCGCACACGGGGGACATCGCATCGATAGCACATTCGATAATTGTTTTCCCCGCGAATGGCAATGTCATTTTGAATTTGCCGAATCCGATTCGCCGAGATTTTCCAGCCGCAAGAATTATACCATCGTTCTTTTTCATAAGAACCTCGTGAAAATTAGATGAAATCAATATTTTTTCCTTTTCAGATAATCTCGCAGTTCCCGTTCTTTTTCACGGTCCTTTTGCTTTTCCAAAAGATACTGCTTTTTCTGATACTGTTTTCTGCCTTTCGCAATCCCGATTTTGATTTTAACTTTCCCTCGAGCATTAATATAGACCTCGAGCGGTATCAATGTCAATCCACGCTCCTCGGTTTTGCTTTTAATCCTGATAATTTCGCGCTTGTGCATAAGCAGTTTGCGTCGCCGTCCGGGTTCGGGCTGGAACACACTCGATTTTACATAGGGAGAGATGTGCATTCCATAAAGCCACAACTCACCATTCTTGATCTTAGCAAATGAATCCTTGAGACTAATCATTCCCGCTCGAATCGATTTGACTTCCGACCCGACAAGAACAATCCCTGCCTCGAAAGTCTCGCTGATATCGTAATCGCGAAATGCTTTTCTATTTTTAGATATAGTTTTCATTAAAATCACCTTGACAAAACCTATTGACAGGACAAATTAGCAAATTATATTTATAATGCAATAAAAATTTGCCGGGGTGGCGGAATTGGCAGACGCGCTAGATTCAGGATCTAGTGGGTATTACACCTGTGCGGGTTCAAATCCCGCCCTCGGCAGTGGCATTCGCCACTTTTTAGTGTGCAACTTCCCTGATTGCCAAGCAATCATTCCTTGTTGCACCAGCATAATTTAAGTTTCAATAAAATCCCGAATTACAATGTTCTCATCGAGTCAAACAAGGTGCAGACGAGATGCAAGAACTTGTTAATCGGGGTTCAAATCCCGCCCTCGGCAGGCATTCGCCTGTCTTTAGTGTGCAACTTTTCTTGCCGATGGAATCGGGATTTAGAAAAAAGTCTCCATTTAAAAAAACCGAAGGGTTCGGCGACAATGAATCCCGTTCGGACGGGAGAAAAGTCGCCATCAAAAAGAACCGAAGGGTTCGGCGACAATGAATCCCGTTCGGACGGGAGAAAAGTCGCCATCAAAAAGAACCGAAGGTTCAAAAAGAGCCGAAGGGCTCAAAAGAGCCGAAGGTTCGATTATTCGCTTGTTTTTTTAGCTCGAGTAAATTTTTCGTCTATCCATTCATCGATAAGTGATTTCTTAAACCGCCATTCTTTACCGAATTTTGCCGCGGGAATTTTGCCATCCTGCGCCCATTTATATATCGTTTGAGGTTTTAATTTCAAATAGTTGGCAACTTCCTCGACTGTCATTATTTCATAATAAGACATAGCTTTCTCCAATCTCGAACTAATGGATTCGATAATCAATAATAATCGGGTTTGTCATTTGGTTCGTGTTCGGGGAATAAAAATTCCCCCACCGTGTGAAATATATGAGCATAGAAATTACTTTCCTGTTTTCTGAAAAACTGGAATGGGAATTTTTTGTTTCCGAGATACGGTCGAAGATTCCATGCAAGTTGCGTTCCCACAAATGCGAAAATGATTACCCATATTTGAAAAACTTTAATTCCTTGATGAGGATATATAGAGTGATGTTCACAAGCTAAAACAAATCCCTGATTGAGAACTACCATTCCTGCGATTCCTGCGATTCCGAATATCGCTACATGAAGAAGTCGTAGAAATGGGTAGCTCGAACCGATTAAAATGAAAAATAGCGCAATAGGTGCAAATGATGCCAATATACAGGCAATCAAAACATAAGCGGATAGAACCATCGCCATAGATTGCCCGATACTCAATTTACTTCCAAGAATGATGTTGAACACAAACAGCGCAGGATAACTTATAAGTAGGGATAGATAAAATAAAATGGGAACTTTTACCATCGAGGAAAACGCCTGCATAGGTGAATTGTATATTCCCATTACGAAACCATAAATCGCAAATAAAATAACGCTGATTAAAAATAGCTGTGCTATGATTTTTGCGAGATGTTCCTCATTAAAAATTCTTTCAAAAAATTTTTCTCTATTCCTTAAGAGTGCAGTAAAAATTCCGTTGTTCATAAAATCCTCCTTTTTTTGCTATTATAATCCTATATTCCATATTGTCAAGTTATTTATTATTGTTTATTATATTTTGTTCTTGTTTTTCATTGTTTATCGATACATCGAAAAAAAAATCATTGTGTTCAAATGAAAAGAAATTTTATATAAAAAATAACCGAACGATTGTCGAATTTTGCTTGTGTATAACTTTTTTTATGTATAAAATATAAAAAATGGATAATAAAGACACATTTATAGAGGGACTCGCTAAATAT
>JAGGZE010000102.1 GCA_021162205.1 bacterium | reverse complement strand
TCATCGAACATTTTTACCTCTTGTGAAACTGTGAACATACAAGTTTGATACATAGAAAAATATGTCAAGTATTTTGTTAAAATTATTTCAACTCGAATTAAATATTTCATTTTCATTTTAATTGCTTATTTTGATTAAACAATTAGTCGATTAAAAATCCACAGAGGAGATAAGATGACAAAAAAAATTGTAGTATTGCAGGGAAGTAAAAGCGATGAACCCATCGGTTCGGTTGTCGGCGAGATTTTAAAAAGCTATGATATCGATTTCGACAGATTGGTATTGTCTGCACATAGAGACCCGGAAAAACTCGAACAGTTCTGTCGTTCGGCTAACGAAAAATATGCTCTCGTTATTGCGATAGCTGGACTCTCTGCCGCATTGCCCGGCGCTGTTGCAGCACGAACGAAAATCCCCGTTATCGGTGTTCCCGTCGATACGGGACCACTTCGTGGAATCGATGCACTACTGTCTATCGCTCAAATGCCATCGGGTATCCCTGTTGCAGCAATGGGTATCGGTGTTGCAGGAGCAAAAAATGCAGGACATCTCGCTGCAAGAATATTGAGGATTGAGGAAAACCCTTTTTGAAAAAAGAGCTTTTCATCACACTCCTTTCCTAAAAACTTTTATCGATTCAATCTATACTTTGCACCAAAGTGCGATATCATGTCCCGAAGCGAGTGCTTTTTCGATGCGAATTTGTGGTAGAAATAATTTTGCTCCTTTCATCTCTGCAAGGTCATCGGTAAAAATTTTGCCATCGAAACCGAGCCGACGCAATTTATCTAAAATTTTCGATGAATATGTCGCACAGTTTTTGGGGTCGAGCGATGGCACGAGAATGTGCGTTGTCATAATATAAGGAACACCCGCCTCGATTGCGGCTTGGAATGGTATCCAGTGAATCTTCTCGAAATTTTCGAGCGGTTCATCGCTTTCGACCAATTGTCTATGCGGGTCGAGTTCTGAACTGCCGAGTCCAGGAAAATGTTTCACACACGGTTTCAATCCACCGTCTGAAATTCCCTCGACAGCCGATACAACAAGCTCTCCAACACGATTTGGGATTTTGCCGAATGTGCGCTCGCGAATATATTTCCCTGTGCCGATGTCTGCCAAAGGAGCAAGATTTATCGTGATTCCCAATTGTGCGAGTGCCTCGGCAGAATCCTTGAAATGCCGATACACAACCGATGATTTTTCATTTCGCAAACTCCAGGGCATAGGCGGACAATACGGTTCTTCCAAAATTCTGCATTTTTCACCGCCTTCCTGGTCGATTAGAATCTCGATATTTTTATCGATAGCGAGAAATCGCCCGACAATTTTACGAATATCCTTTGGTGAATCGAAATTGCGTGCGAATAAAATTATCCCGAATGGATGAACTTTTTTCACAATCGAAAGGAAGTTGTCAGATGGATGTTTGCCATCGAATCCTAAAGCCAAAGACTTCGGCTGAAATTTCGTGAAATCGACCATAAATTATCTTATCAAAAGCATTTTATATGTTCGACTGTTCTCACTCGAAATCCTTGCAAAATATAAACCTGTCGGCAGATTGTCAGCATCGAATTTCAATTCATTAAATCCTGAACCGAGCTTATATGTTTTCAAAATACGCCCCGAAATATCGGTAATTTCGAGTCGGTTTGCATTTTCGCCGATATTTTGCACAGTAATCGAACATTTTGAATTAAACGGATTCGGCACAGTTCGAATGAAAATTCTATCGGGTTTATAATTGTCATCGATAACAACCGCACTCGTTTCTGGTTCATATCCACCGATTGAAATATCGTCGATATACCAACCCTCGGCAGTAACATAAGGGTCTGCTGCGAAAACAAATTTCAATCGAATCGTATCGCCTGCATAAGCCGAAAGGTCGAAATTAACCTGCTCCCAGTTTCTCTGCGAACCCGAAAAACCCGGCTGATTCGTAAGATATGGGTTGTCATCGTATATCGTGTCGGGATAATCGCCGATGGGTTCGAGCAATGTCCAATCCGATGAACCCACTTTTATCTGAACATTCCCGCCATCGTAAGCATAACTTGCATCCCATTCGATATTATACCATTGATAGAACGAAAGTATCGGCGAGAACCAGTCTGGTGAAATATAATATTGCGGACTTGTTATCTCGGACATCGAATTAGTTGTATAATCGCCGGAAAGATTTGTAGCGAGAACAGATGGCGATGAGTGAGCCGAGGATGGACCTGTTGTAGGTGTTCCAATCTGCCAATCGCCGCCTGTTGTCCAACCCAAATATGTGCCATCGAAATTCTCGGAGACCGCTGCGACAGGTGTCCCAACTGTGAATGAAAATGTATCGGGCATCCAATAGCCATCGGAATTCACAGCTATAAGTTCGAATTTCACAATATCGCCGGGAGCAATCGGCGGCTGAATATCTATTATAATTCCATCGCCGCTTGCAATACCGCCCTTAGCAGATATTGTATCGGCTATTGTTGCAGTCGATGATACGACATTCAATCCATCGGTTATCGGCTGAATGAGAACCGATACATTAGAGGCATCGTCGAGTCCATAATTTTGCACCATAGCGGAAATCGAGACTCGTTCGCCGACATCGGGATAGCTATCGCCATCGCCGATGGATTCTGTAATCGAGTAATCACGAACCCTCGGTGCGACACCCGCAATCAAACCGACAACGATGTTCGCTAAAAGATTTTCCTGGCACAGCGGAATAATTCTGTCGGTAGAGGGCCAAAAACCATCCTCATATCCACCGACCTCGGGGCTAATACTAAAAATTCCCTGCGAACCATACATCCAGTCGAATGTTACGCCACTCGATTGATAAATGACATCGTAACCATTGCCATTGGTGTAGCCATCGCGTTCAGCCATCCAATCGGAATAAAGCATAAAATAATCGTGGTCGATGCAGTGGTCTCCTGTGTATCCCCATGGGAAAAGATAATAGTTCGAATAACTGTGATATGAAAGATTGGTTCTAAAATTGCGCGATATCACGAAATCGCGGTAGCCCTGAATTTCTGGCTCGGAAAATGAATCTGGACCCATATATGTCAGAGATGTCGGGTCGGATGATGAGCCACCTGTTCCCCACATATAACCGAAATTTCTATTCATATCGACACCATCGTAATCGGCATCGAAAACACCGTTGTCATTGTTATCGCGAGTATTTTTTCTCCACATTCCACCGCCTTCTGGATTATCGATTTCGTTGCGCACATAGCCATCGGGATTAACGAGTGGAATGAACCACATCTCACGCTCATTCACAAGATATGTAGCGAGTGGGTCGATTCCATAATTTTCGCAAAGCCAATGCATATAATAAAGCAAAACCTCGGGAACGATAACCTCTCTCGCGTGAATACAGGCATCGTAAAAAATCTCGGGTTCATCCTCATCCGTATTCACATTATCGGAAATTTTGACTGCCCAGAAAATATTACCATCCCAGCCAGCGGCAATGGAATCCTTAACCGAAACTATATTGGGATACAATGCGTGAAGCGAATCGAGCGCCGACATAATCTCGTCGTAGGTCTTATATCCACCCATATCGAGAGATTTATCCAATCTCGAAGCATAATACTCTTGCAAATTTGGGATTATCATTTCATACTGAATTCCCTGTGTTTGCAATTTTTCGAGGTCGTTCTGCCAACCGACAATCTCGACAAAAGCACCCGCACGAACATAAGCGATATCGTATCCCTGCGATGCGATTTGTTCAAAATCATCGTAGCCGATACGAATTAGTGGCTGCGAAAAACCTACCGCCACAATAAACATAATCAATGCAAATAACTTTTTCATCTTACACCTTCCGAAAATTTAATTTTTCTCTATGCTCTATTATTACTAAATTTTATAATAAAATTTATCTCTGTCAATATCTTATTTCAAATCTCACATCGAATCTTAAACCAATAAAAAAAACCCGCCTCGAGGCGGGTCTAAAAAATGCCATAAGATTGTATTCCATTTCGTAAGTGTCCGCAGAAGCAGCGGCATTCCATTCGGTGAGCGCAAACACATCGTCGTAACTCGTCCGCAATGTGTCGGGCAGTTTCCACACCTCGCCCGACCATTTGTCATCGGCATCGGCGATGCGACAATCCTAGTCGATAAGGTCGTTGACAGAATGATAGATTCCTTTTCCCATAATTTCCTCCTTGTGGTGAGTTGAGTTAGTTTAATAGACAAATTTTAATATCCTATATTTCATTCATTATAATCTCATCTATTTTCCCCATCTGCTCAATCGTGAAGTCCAATATATTCACTATCTTTTCGAATGTCTGAACATCCTCGTAGTTCAATTGCCTTCCTTTGCGGCTTTTGAGCCATTTGTCGAGAACTTGATAGCCACCGATATAGAAATCCCAAACATTTTCGGGAATATTTTCGAAATATTGTTCTTTGTTTATCCATACGCGAAGATTCCCGCCTTCATCGACAAC
>JAGGZE010000054.1 GCA_021162205.1 bacterium | reverse complement strand
TAATTTTTCAATGAAATCATAACTAAATTCCTCGTTTCATTTTTTAATAAAATATATCCATCGATAATTATATTAAAAAAATTGCAATTTTCAAGTGTAAATATTATTTTTATTCAAATTTTAAAATTAAATAAAAATAAATTGTAATTAAGAGAAAAAGATTATACTCTATAATTTAACTATTATGCAAAAAATAATATCTACATTTTTGTCGATAGCGATTTTAGCTACTGTCGCATTTTGCCAGTTCGGACGAAATAAGGTTCAATATAGTCTTACGAACTGGTATTATGTTACTACACCCGATTTTAAGATATATTATCCCGCTGGATATGAGAATTTAGTCGATTTCGCTAAAATAGAGTTGGAGCGCGGACTCGATAGACTGTCGAACGATTTCTCATATACTCCACAGGACAAAATAAGCATTTTAATTTATCCAACTCGTTTCGATTTTCAGGAGACAAATGTAATTTCGAGTATTCTTCCCGAAGGTGTCGGCGGATTCACAGAATTGTTGAAAAACCGTGTCGTGATTCCATTCAATGGAAATTGGGAGGATTTTCGTCATGTTCTCACTCACGAACTCACTCACGCTTTTTCATTCGAATTTTTATATGGAAATTCCCCAGCGGGAGTGCTTTCGCTTAGCCGAGTTTTTCAAATTCCATTATGGCTTGCCGAGGGTTCTGCCGAATTCGAAAGTTTAAACTGGGATTCCGAAGCCGATATGTATATGCGAGATGCCATTCTTAACGATTATATCGCACCACCGGACCAACTCGGCGGTTTTCTCGTATATAAAGAGGGGCAATCGATGTTGTATTATATCGCTGAACGATGGGGACGCAAAAAAATCGGTGAAATTTTTGCGAAAGGTAGAATGGAGGTTTCCACAGATAGAGTGCTTAAAGCTGCATTGGGTATCGGTCTCGATGATTTTTACCGCGATTGGAAATTATGGGTGCGAAGAAGATATTTCCCGCAAATCGAGGGGCATAATCTTCCGAAAGAGGTGGCAACTCGAATCACCGACCACGAAAAAAGCGATGTATATATGAATTTGCAGCCGGTCTATAATCCCAAAAAAGACCAGATTGCATATATATCGAATAAAAACGATTATATAGATATTTTCACAGTCGATGTTCCCACGGGAATTACTCGAAGAATTGTTAAAGGCGAGCGTTCTGGCGAATCACAATCGTTTCATCCTTTCGATAGCAGAATGTCGATTTCCGCCGATGGCAAATATTTGATTCATTCGGTTAAACTCGGCTACTGCGATGGCATCTCGATAGTCGATATTAAACGAAAAAAGCGAATTCGAACATTGAGATTCGATACGCTCGGAATCCGAGAAATAAGCTCGCCATATATCTCGAACGATGGCAATAAAATTATTTTCGCAGGACTCCACCACGAAAAACGAGATATTTTTATCACCGACTCTCTCGCAAAGACTGTCAAAGCAATTACTGATGATATTTACGATGAAAATTATCCAATGTTCTCACCCGATAACAAGCAAATTGTGTTTTCATCTGATAGACCGATTGGTTCTTCTGGTGCAACAAAAAAATTCCCTAAAAAATATGGTGAGTATAATATTTTTGTTCTCGATTTGATAACCGATGAAATTTCACCGATAACAAACGATGGACTCGGGAATAAATATCCATCGTTCTCGCCCGATGGCAAAAAGATTGCATTCACATCGATGAGTAATGGTGTAGCAAACATTTTCATCGCAGACCTCGATAAGGATACAACTTATGCGCTAACCGACCTTGTCTGTGCCGCATATACTCCAAGCTGGTCTAACGATGGCGAGAAATTAGCATTCTCGGCATTCTGGCATGGTGGATGGGATATTTTTATTCTCGAGAAAATCGAACCTATAGACCATAAATTGAAAATCTTTGAAACTGCATTTAAAAAAATCGAGCAGACGAAACCCGATACATCTGAAAGTGCAAATGCAGATACTTCATCGTCTTCCAAAGTGCCGCTCGTATCGGGTGAGCTATCGAAATACAGGTTCGATGCCGAAAAGCAAGATTCGACTTCGCCAAAAAAATATCGCCCACAGTTCTCTGCCGATTTAATGATGGTAAATTTTGGATACAGCTCGTATTATGGTCTCGAGGGCTCAAGCATTCTTATGCTTTCAGATGTTTTAGGCAATCATCAAATATATTTAGCGACCGACCTATATCAAAATCTCGATAATTCGAATTTCTATCTCGCATACGGCTATCTTCGACACAGAACTAATTTCTATTTCACAGGATTTCACTACAAAAATTATTTCTACGACAATTGGTATCGCTTATTCTCCGACCGATATTATGGCGGAAATATTTACGCATACTATCCATTTTCACAGTTTTCACGAGCGGAACTCGGCGCAGGCATGTTCGCTGTAGATAGATATTTTTACGACCCACCTTATGACGATAATTACTCGGAAAATTTAACATTAAACAGTGCATTGGTTTTCGATAATACATTATGGGGTTTCACAGGACCTCTTGCCGGTGCGAGACATCGAGTCGAGGTCGAAGCGATTCCGAAAATCGGCAGAAACCCACAAAGTTATTGGGCAAGCGAAATAGATTTGCGACAATATTACCATTTCGGTAAAGGATATTCATTTGCATTCAGATTAGCAGGTGGATATTCCGATGGCGAACATCCTAAAAAATATTATCTCGGAGGAATGAACCAATGGTTCAATTACACAGTCTCTAAAAACGATGTCTATTCGATTACCGATATATACATATCGAAAATGGTTTTTCCACTGCACGGATATGATTATTTCCAATTCGTCGGAAATTCTTATGCACTATGCAATTTTGAATTCCGCTACCCATTTGTCCGCTACCTCGATTTGGGCTTCCCACCGATTACAATTCGCGGAATAAATGGAGCATTGTTCACAGATATCGGCAGTGTAGCATCGAAACCATATTCCAATTTTCAAGGAATGAAAGAAGGCAAACTGAAAGATTTGAAAATGGGATTAGGTTTCGGAATGCGCTCGTGGATTTGGATGTTCGCATTCCATTACGATATCGCATGGACAACCGACCTCAAACACATTTCGCCTAAACCAAAATATTATTTTTCACTCGGTCTCGAATTCTAACACCCTTCGGGTGTTCTCTTTG
>JAGGZE010000075.1 GCA_021162205.1 bacterium | reverse complement strand
TGCTGATGGAATCAGCAATTCATTGTCGCCCAGAAGTTTCAAAAGTTATTTTGCTCGAGCGGATTTCACGGAAACCCCCTGAAACCTTGCTGACACTCGGTTTCTGTCCCCCTTATTAAGGGGGACAAACGAATGAGCGCAGCGAAATGAGTAGGGGGTTGAAATATTATTTTTATTAATTGGGTGCAACAGGGAATTGAGCGAAGCGAAAGGTCCCGACTTCATCGGGATTCAGAAAAAAGCAATGCTAAGAGAACACCCGAAGGGGTGCAGGCGAATGGGTGCACAAAAAACACCTGAAAGGTGTGGGAATGAAACGGTATTTTATCACAATATTTGCGGTTTTTTCATTTTGCTGGTCGGCTGAAATTTTGACACCTTGGACTATTATCGTAGAACCCGGTATCGGTGGAAGGTTCGGCTGGTCGATTGCCGCTGGCGATTTCAACGGCGACAGTCTGCGCGATGTCGCAATCGGTGCACCGTTCTCCAATGCCAATGGATACCGAAGCGGTGCGGTTTATGTGTATTTCGCTCCCGATTTTTCGATTCCTTCACTTATCATTCCCGGTTTGCATATCGAAGACCAATTCGGCATCTCGATGGATAATGCTGGCGATTTCGATGGCGATGGTTTCGATGATTTGCTCGTCGGGGCGAATGTCGTGAACGACATCGGTGCCGCGTATATTTTCTATGGCGGACCATCGTTCGATTCGATTCCCGATATCGGTTTCGATGGCGAAAACTATGTCGATAATTTCGGCTTCTCCTGTGCGGGTATCGGCGATTTGAACGGCGACGGTTTCGATGACATTATAATCGGTGCATTGTATAACGATGCTCTCGGCGACAGAACAGGCAAGGCATACATACATTTCGGCTCATCGTCACCGGATACTATGCCCGATATTCTACTTATCGGTTTGGATATAAACGATGATTTCAGTGTCGATTTGGATGGTCGTTTAGATTTCGACAACGATGACATCCCGGATATTTTAATCGGCGCGGTTCAAGCTGGCGACCCATTCGTGAAAACCGGCGAAGCTTATGTTTTCACAGGCGATAGACTTTTACTCGGAGCGACTATTCCCGAATTTAAATTTCACGGAGAATTCCCATTCAATTTTTTCGGCGGAACGGTTGCAGCGCTCGGCGATATAAATGGCGATGGTTTCGACGATGTGATTTCTGGAGCATACAATTATGCTAATCCGCTCGAAACCGATACCAGCGTGGGTCGTGCCTATGTGTATTTCGGCAGAGCGGGAACGAGTTCGCCATTCGAAATTCCCGATATAATTATCACTGGCAGGACAAACTACGATTATCTCGCTGGAACAGTGGGAGCTCCGGGCGATGTCGATGGCGATGGATTTTCAGATTTCGCTGTTTCTGCCGATTGGGATTCGATTTCCGGCGATTTCCCCGGTAATGTGTTGATTTTCTGCGGTGGATTTACCCCCGATACTATCCCAGATTACATCTGCCGACCACTTACAGGCGATGAAAGTTTCGGATGGTCTATCGAGGGACTCGGCGATATTACAGGAGATGGTTTTCCCGATTTTGCTGTTTCGAACGGTGTCTATGACGATACTGGACGAGTGTATATATATGCCGGCTTTTCGACTATTGTGCCTATCGAAGCCGAGATTATAATGCCATTCGATAGTGCGATTTCATCGGATTCGATGCAATCCACATCGTTTTTAGTAATAACCGACCATATAATCGATGACAGCACGGTTTTTATCACAATCGGCAGCGACACAATCGGTATAGACTACGACGAACTAACAATTTACGGGGATACGATTACTTTTTCACCCGACATTGCATATTCCGATGGTGATAGCGTAAGAATTTGTCTTGTCGCAGTTCGGACAACAGCGGGAGATTATCTCGATAGCGTCGTCTGCACAGATTTTATAATCGACTTGACCTCACCTGTGCTATTACTCTCCGTTCCCGACAATGACGATACGGTTCGATATCGTCCACAGGTTTGTGCATGGCTTTTGATAGATTCGATTAGTGGAAGAATAGGAGGAATACCAGTTGTCTCGGTAGATGGTGAAATCTATCCTACCGATACTCAAGGATATGCAAATTATAAATTAGTATGGACTATTCCCGAAAGCACAGGATTCGCATCACCGAGAATACCATATAGAATATGCCTTTCAGGGATTTGCGATATTCCCGATTACGGAGAACCCAATTGCTCCGATGATTTCTGTGAAACGATTACATTTTCCCGTCAGTGGATTTTCGGATTCACCGCACAGGTTTCGAGCAAAGAGCCGATAGATTTTTATATCGGACAATCCGGTTCCGCCACCGATGCTTACGACCCAGCAGTCGATATTTTGATGCCGCCACCGATTCCATCGCAATCTGATGTCAGAATTTACAATGATGGATTATGGCTATATCGAGATATGCGGCCAGAACTTGCGGAATCATCGGTTTGGATTGTGAAAAATCTCGATACCGCACAGACACAAATTCATTGGGATAATCGACTGCTGCCATCTGGGATTTTTCTGTGGAATGACAAAATCGATATGGCAACATCGGATTTGGCGATTATCGATGCGAATGACAGTGCAGTAATTGTCTCAAAATTCGGCATACCTGAAATATTCGTATTCGAAATTCCACAAAGGTGGTCGCTTATGGGTTTCCCCGGTTATTCCGCTTTCGACAATGTGGACGATTTGACTAAACTCGATGTCATCGGTCCTTTGGCTCACAATGAAACAGGTTATATCTTGCTCGAAAAATGGCTTGGCTGTCGTGGTTTTTTCCTGTTCGGATTAAACCGAGCGATACTTCCTGTGTGGACATATTCCGCAAATCGAAACACTCAAATTATCAATAGAATGTGGAATTTGCTCGCACCACCGATGGATAGTGTGAATATTTCAACCGAACCCGATAGTATTTTTCTCGCACCGCCGTTCGAACTCGATGGCGAATACTATATTCCCGCAAGTGTTCTCGAAAAAGGAAAAGGATACTGGTTCTTTTTCACCGACTACGGCGAAGTAATTTTCGGGGAGTGAATGGTCGCTGTTTTAGAGTGATTTCTTTTTCAATATGCGCTCGATTTTTCGTATGTCATCGGGAACATTCACACTTATAAGATTATCTGCCTCGGGTGTTTCTATGCAATGGATATTCATTCCATATTCGAGTGCGCGCAACTGTTCGAGATTTTCCTCGCGCTCGAGTGGTGTTGGTTCCAGTCTCGACAGTCTTACAAGGTCCTCCCAGCGATATGCATAAATTCCGATATGTTTTTTATGTTTGACTATCTTGTTTCTTGGATATGGGACTATCGAGCGTGTGAAATAAAGTGCGAAATTATTTCTATCGGTAATGACCTTGACAATATTGGGATTTCTTGCTTTGCGTTCTGAATTAATTTCGACATAAGGAGTAGATATAGCGGCATCCGGTCGAGCTATAATGTCCTCTATAACTTTATCTAAAATTGTGCCATCGATTAGTGGTTCATCGCCTTGAATATTTACAATAATATTGAATAGATGAAGTTTTTTCGCGACCTCGGCTACTCGTTCGGTGCCATTTCTGCAGGATGGCGATGTCATTACGACATCGATACCATTGTGCTCGGCGACATCGGCGATTTGTTGATTGTCAGTTGCAACTAAAATGTGGTCGAGCAAAACAGATTGTGATGCTCCTTCATAAGTCCATAGAAGCATCGGTTTGCCGAGAATTTTGGCAAGCATTTTTCCCGAAAATCTTGTGGATGCATATCTTGCAGGAATAACACCGAGTATTTGCATTGTCCCTCCTAATATATATTAATTAAAATTACATTTATATTCACACTGAAATTATGACGATGTTTCAATTTTACAGAATTTATGTTTATAATTTATTATAACATTGCAAAATTCAAAGTAGTTTTCAAAAATTATCGATAAAACCTATATTTATTTCGAATCGACATCGAATATCGAATCGGATTTTGCATTTTGAATTATGAAAACCTCCTCGATTCTGCTTAAACTTGCACTCGGTTGAACAATAACATTTTTGAACATTCCAGAAGGCGATTTAGAAACCGAACTCACATATCCTATGAGAAGACCTTTGGGAAAAATTTCACCGTAGTTTGAAGTAACTATTTTATCACCGACCGCTATATCCTCATCGGTAGGAACCTGGTCCATAAGCAATTTTCGAGCATCGGATGAAATCAATATTCCAACGACCCGACTTCTTTGGTCGAGCACCGAAATTTTCAATGCGGGGTCGAGTAAAATCTGAACAATCGATGTAGTAATGCCGGCACTCTTGACTTTCCCGATTATACCATCTGCAGTGAGAACGGGCATATCGTTCACAACACTGTCTCGCGACCCTTTATTGATAATCAATCCAGATGGGAATTTGTCACCATTTGTGCCGACGACTTCAGCGAGAATCAATGAATATTTATTATTCGATTTGAAATCGAGAAGTTGGCGAAGGCGCTGGTTCTCGAGTTTTTCCTCGACCGAGTTTTGAAGTTCTAATTTCGTTTGAGCGAGTTCGCGTTCAGTGCGAATAAGTCGAGTTAAATTATCGCGCATAATCTCATATTGATTATCGACCCACACGAAAGGGGAAAAAAAACTTATCCTAATAACAGAGGCAACTCTGTTTTTCGCATTCTGTGGAAGTCCATAGAGAATAAGCGCAACGAAAAGAAAAATAATCCAAATCCATAAACCTTTTACGCCTTCAGATTTTTGTCTCATTTCGCCTCACAGATTTTATTCGCCATCGAGGAATTCGAGAATTTCCTGAGGAAATTCGGCTTCCATAAGTCTTTTCCTATTTTCTGGCTGTTGCAACAAAATCGAGAGACTTGCAAGAACTTGCAAGTGAAGGTGAATCGCTGTAATCGGAACAAGAACCGCAAAAACAAGATGAACAGGTTGCCCATCGAATGCATCGAACTTTATTCCTTTAGTCGAACGAGCAAAAGCTATTGTCAATCCCTTGCAACTCGGGTCTCTTCCGTGAGGAACAGCGACACCGAGTCCCATTCCTGTGCTTGCAAGACTTTCACGCTCGATAAGTGCCTCGTATGCAGAATCGGGATTATCTATATTAGGGGATTTTGCAAGTAATTCGGAAATCTCTCTTAAAACATCGTTTTTCTTTGTGCTTTCCAGTTCGAGTTTAATTAAATCGAAACCTGAAAACTGCGATAGTTTCAGGTGTTGGGCAGCCATTTTCCCAATTATGCCTTTATTATCCAATGAAATCTCCTTCTATTCATCGAGTGGTTTTGCTTCATCGGGCAGCATAACAGGAATATCGTCTTTAACAGGATAAACAAGTTTGCATGCACGACAAATAAGAACTTCTTCGGGTTCACTTTGGTATTCGAGTTCACCCTTGCAGCGTGGACAGACAAGAATTTCCAATAATTCTTTCTTTATCATTTATTAACCTCCAATATTTTTCCGTTATTTAAGTAAATATAACATTTTCTCAAAGCAAGTTTTTTTTCGTTTTTCTTAATTGTAAAATATTTCTCCCCGACAATTTAATAGCTCTATGTTTTATCTTTCAATATATTTTCCAATGCAATTTTTACTTCATTCAAGGTCGAAATTACTTCCTCGGACATCGGTTCACCGATTCCAAGATTTTTAGGTTCGACCGCGAGAATTTTTATTCGAGTCTCAGGCATCGCAATCTGCATCATATTGAAATTCGATGGTCCGTGAGTCGATATCATCGGCGAGGATAATTGTTCGGGCACAAAAATTTTCAATTCACCAGCAGGAGCATCGTAAATAATTGCATCGATAACAAGAACTCGCTCGCATTTAAGTTGTATAAGCTTGCCGAAATAATTTTCAGGAGCCGAACTGCCATCGAATATTTTTTCATCGAATACCGAATTTCTGAATCTTTCTCTCAATTTTTCTGCGAGAATAGAACCGAAAGCATCGTCGCCGCGCAATCTATTACCGATTCCCAATATCGCCCAGTTTCCATCGATAAATTCGGCAACTTCATCGAATATTTTTTCTATGCCATCCAAACTCATCAAAACCACCTATACGGCATAAGTTGTCCATAAATTGCAAATTGCAGAACCAAGCCAGTGATTATCGGAACAGTGAAATTATCATCGATGAAAAACGATAGAGCTTCGACAACAGTAGCCAAACCTGCACCGATAATATTCCAGACAATCGGTATATCGGGGACAAATAATCCAGCAAGAACGGATGAGATAAAAAAAACACTCGTTCCCTCGATAGTTTTTTTCCTGAAAGTGCCATCGGAATTGCGATGAGCATAAATTATATGTTTGCCCCAAAGTGTCCCGACAAAAACCGCGAATGTGTCTCCAACAGAGATATATATCATTACCAATGCGGCAATATTCGGTTTGAAAAAATAAATCGCCAAAGTTGCCGCACAAAGAATATACGATGAACCGCCGAGACGCTTAAGTTCCCATCTACGATAGATAGTTCCCCAAAAATGATAGATAAATTTGCGAAAGCCCTTGTGATATATCCGCAAAAGGTCCTGTGCCAAAACGATAATTGCAACGAGCGATATTATCCATAACGATGTTTCACGAGGTAAAATCAGAAACATAATCGGTATAATCAATGCACCGATATGTGTGCTTTTGCGAATAAGTTCACCTGTCAAATTCATTTTAATCCTTTATTCTATGTCTGCCCACTTTTTCTGAATAAATATTTTAAGATAATCGGTTATTTAAAATGCACAACTATTTTAAAATAGTTTGTATGCAGACGACTAAAATTGTCCGTTCGATTATTTCCATTAGATAAATTCCCGATGCGATTGTGAACAAGGGGTTGCAATCCCTGCCCCTGAAATTAAAAATTCTCTCTATATCCTGTTATTTCAAGAGCTTACAATATTTCTGTCTTCATAGGAAAGTTTCCCGCATTCACTGGAGATGTTCCTTGGGACAAAGTGCTGTTGTGCTTTGTTGTATTCGATCCCAATACAATGGGATTGTTCACTTTTCCTTCTTTTCCACGGGTCCTTGGGTTTTTCTGGTTTTTCTTACTCCAACCCTCTTTCGTCATATCCACTTCCGCCTGCTCGTGGTCTCGGTTTCTTCTTTAAATAATTTCATGCAACATTCCGTATTATTTTATCCCAAACCGACCTTGATTTTTCTGAATCTCGATGGAGCGGCGCCGTGAGACATTTCGGCTCGCTGACCGGGTTGACCCTTACCGCAATTATCGACTCCCCAAAGATGCCAGTGATTTTCATTGCAAATTGCATCGCAACTGCCCCAGAATTGCGGAGTTATTCCCTGATATGTGGCGTTTTTCACCATTTTAGTAAGCTTTCCGTTCTCGATTAACCAGCCGATTTCTGTCGTGAACTGGAAATTAAGCCGTTTTTGGTCGATAGACCAACTTTTATTGCTATTTATAAAAAGCCCCGATTTGGTATCTGCAATTAGGTCTTCCAATTCCCATTCGCCTGGAAGCAGTGATATATTCGACATTCTAATCATCGGTAGCGACCACCAGCCATCGGCGCGATTTGCTCCCATAGATTTTTTCTGCCCGACTACACCTGCCAGTTCACGATTTGTTAAATAACCGCTGAAAATGCCATTTTTCACGAGAAACCATCGTCCAAGTCTGACACCATCGTCGTCGTAACCGATTGTTGCAAGTCCTGTTGGGACTGTGCCATCTGCAACGATATTGACGATATCGGAACCATATTTGAAATTGCCAAGTTTTTCGGGTGTTAAAAAGCTTGTGCCTGCATAATTCGCTTCCATACCGAGAACTCTGTCGAGTTCGGTCGGATGTCCCAGCGATTCGTGAATTTGCAATCCAAGCTGTTCGCCGCCGATGATAACATCCATCTCGCCATGAGGACAGGGTTCCGCAGAAAGCAACGCGATAGCTTCATCCCTGACTCTTTCAGCATTGCCGACCAAATCGAACGATTCGATAACTTCCCAGCCGAGTTGGACATATTGTCCACCTTGAATACCGGGGTAGCTGCGAGTTTGGATTTCGCCGGTTTTTTTATCGACTGCGGTTGCAGAAATCCCACCGCCGGAACGCAATATCGTCTGTTCGATTTCAGCGCCATCGGTGGACATAAATAATTGATGCTCTCTCCAGAATGATAGATGCCCTTGAGCAATAGTGATTTTAGGGTCTTTACGGAAAATTTCATCGACTTGGAGCAAAATTTCGAGTTTCTTTTCGATAGATATATTAAATGGGTCGATTAAAAATGTGGATGTCCATTTATCTCTATGAGCAGGTTCTTCGGCGAGAATAACATCGTTCTTTTTCATTTTTGCACTGGCTCTGCCGATAGCACAGGCAAGTTTCGCTACTCTAATGATTTCATCTTTTGATATTTTCGGCGATGCTGCAAATCCCCATGCTCCATCGACTATTACTCTTATGCCGAATCCTGTCCTATCATTTTTCGAAATCGCTGGAACACCATTTTTAACCGATACATCCTCGGTAATATCGTCTATTATGCGGATATCACCATAACTTGCACCTTCGATTTCGACTACATCGAGAGCTTGTTTTGCATAATCTTTCATCGTTGCCTCCTTAAAATAAGTAATTTATTTTTCATAAAATAGGATAAGATTTTATTATAGTCAAGAAACTTATTTTTAGTTATTTGAGAATGATGTCAATACTCGAACTTGACATATATAAATATATTTATATATTTTATAATATCATTAAAAGAGGGGGATATTTAAATATGCGAAAGTTAAGATATTGCATCGATTTGATTCTTTTAGCATTGGTATTTTTGGGTGTAACAGTTCATCTCAGACCTGCGCCGCCACCGGTTTCATATATTAGTTCTGCCTTGCAGAAAAAAGCGCCGAAAGAATCGAAAGTTTCTCGCACAATCATCGATAAGTTTGCATCGAAATTTACATCTAATCAACAATTTCCCAAAAGAGTTTCTGATTTTCTTGTAAAAACCTCGAAAGGCAAATCACGAATCGAATATGTTAAACTTATGAGTGAGATTAGAAATCCCGACAGTCCATTCTGGGAACATTTTCCGCCGAATGATGAAGATGCTACCGAACATTTCTATCGAGCGACATCCGATGGCGAACCCGATTCTTTTGTAGCTGCCGATGACGATTTCACAACTCAAGTTCGTGTGAACAATGTTACCACTAATACTCAATTTCAGCCAGATTTCACAGTCGGTTCCGATGGAACGATTTATGCAAGTTGGGGCAGCGACGATTCAGGCGATGGAGTTGTATGCTTTTCAAAATCGACAGATGGCGGACAAACCTGGAGTCCTCGTATGGTTGTCGATAATATCGGTCCAAACCGATATACAGAAATCGCCGCTTATGGTTCTGGAAGCACTGCTCATATTTATATTACTTACACTTATCTTTATGACCCGAGTTATTACGATTATGATATTTATCTCGCTTATTCGAGCAATGGCGGTTCGAGTTGGAGTATCATCGCTATCAGCGCCAGCGAATATTATGAAAGTCTTTCCGATGTCGCTGTCGATGCATCTGGATATGTCTATGTTGTCTATACTTACGCAGATTGGTCGTCGGGTTCCTGCGATGACGGCGATGTTGACCACTACATCGTTTATAAATATTCAGCTACTGGTGGAAGTTCCTGGAGCAGTGCGATAATTCTAATCAGCAGCGGCGGTTGCACATCGGGACTTCCTGCATTCGATTTCGAAGGTGGCGGAGCTAATGCTATTATGCACTTTGCCTATGTCTATGATTACAATTGTTCATCGAGCAATACCGATTACGATGCTCGATATCGAAAATATGGTAATGTCGGTTCGGGTTCACCCACACTGCTTCTCACCGACCGATGGATTGCAGCGTCCACATCCGATGAATATGTTATCCCCGATGGCATCGCAGTCGATAACAATGGAGACCCGCATATAGCTTATTGCGTAGATTCGGGAAGCGATAGCGGAAGTGTATATTATCGTCGTTCGAACGATGGCGGTTCGACATTCCAGCCACCTGTTACGATTTCCAATGGTTCGTGGTATGAAATCGACCCTGTAATCGATACAGACCCGACCGATAATCCTGTAATCGCATGGCGAGACCATAGACATGGCGATGGCGATATTTATTTCACATGGTCTCCCGATGGCGGTAATACTTTTGTTCCAAAACTCGAAGTCGACCAGGAAGTTACCGCAGAGAATCAATATTGGCCCTCGATTATTTCCTATAATGAGTCATCCTGCAAGAGACATCTGCATTTCGGATGGTGGAATTCCAGCACCGATGGCGGAGATATTTATTATAATGGCAATCGTCAGCAGAGTGCGATTTTGCACATCGCTTTTCCGACAGGGACTCCACCGAATCTTCCACATTTCGTATATCACGATTTCGACCAGGCGATAGATAGCACAATTTCAGCTGCTGGCGATTATATGTTCTGGTATGACCCCGAATATACTGGTAGTTATGAACCATTATTAGACGAAATTCTCGATGGCTCGACAGCACTCGAAAGATGGGCTTGCGATAATCCTGGCGGATGGATATTTCTCGCACCGTCATACTGGTGGGGAAATGGTGTCTGTGGCGAATTCGATGTAGGGTATTATCATCAGGTATATGTCGAGTTTGCACCTGTCAAGGGCAATCCGGGCGCTTGCACTCATGTCCTTCCGAATGTTAATATTCAATACGACCATTTCGGTTATGAAATCGATACTTTTGCGAATAGTTCGGTTTCTGTTACGGATTGGGTCGATTATGCAAGCAGTTATTTCTTCCGCGGATGGATAGACATAAGTCCTCACGAACGATGGGCTATAACATCCGCCGATACTATGGGAACCGCTAATTTTCCGGGAACTATTTCGCCTGTATATTATCATCAATGGCTTCCGCATATATGGTTCGCAGGAACAGACACAGGCAATCACACATGGACAACTTTAAGAACTTATCTCGGATATTCATTACTCGACGATTCGCTCATCACCGATTGGATGGATTGGGTCGATTGTGGGAATATGTTGGCATTTTCAGAAACCACATCGCTGGGACATCACGCTATCAACGATTACGACACTCTCGTTACCGGATGGATACCATCCTATACTGTGATATACACGATAGATAATTTTGTTACAGTGCAAACAGATTTCGGTTCTGGCACAGTGAAACTCGATGGTGTTCTATACTATTCGCCGCATAGTGAATTACTCGGTCCTGGCACCGACCATTCTATCGAGGCGCCTACTCCGCAGACATTCGACGATACTGTCCAGTATAATTTCTCGCAATGGTTCGATGGACCTACCGATACAGTTCGCACAATCACTGTTCCCGACCACGATATAACTTATACTGCGGAATATAACAGGTGGTTCAAGATAAATCTCGGCTACACCGGTTCGACAGGCGGGCATATTCCCGTATTGACCGGCGATGGCTGGTATCAGGAAGGCACCTGGGCAACAATCACCGCTACCGATGGTTTCGACAGCACAACGGGGATTCGATATGGTTTTTCTCACTGGGAAAGCAATCCGCCGGGAGCTACATTTTTAGATACTATATCGAGCAATACCGATGTTCTCGTGGATAATTATTATCAAATCACGGCGGTCTATTCGGTTCAATATTCGTTGGAAATTTCGAGCGATTATGGTTTCCCGAATCCACCGGTAGGAACGAATTGGTTCGATGCGGGTGGAACTGTAACCGCTATTCCGGGCAGTCCCGATACGATAGAACATAAATATTGTAGTGGATTTCTTGCATCGGGTTCGGGTTTGCCATCGAGCAGCACCGCCGATTCCATTACATTTGTAATAATTCAGCCGACATTGGTAACCTGGCTTTGGACAGACCAGTTATGGCTTTATGTAGTATCGCTTTACGGTTCGCCGAATCCACCCGCAGGAATAAATTATTACGACCCCGGCACCGATATCAGTGCATCGGTAGATTCCATAATGATGCTCACCGCCGATATGCGTCAGTTATGCAGGGGATACACCGGCACCGATGGTATCGGCTCTGGCGGCGATAACAATGTCGATTTCACAATCACAACAACTTGCACACTAACCTGGAATTTCCAGACTCAATATACATTCGAGGTTATCAATCCTGGCGGACACGATACTCCTTTTCCCGCCGAGGGCGAACAGTGGTATGACGAGGGCGACACGATAACCGCTTATGTATCCTCACCGACAGCGACTCATATTTGCATTGGATATTACGGAACGGGTTCTTTATCACCTGTTGCACCTTACGACTCGGTTCTATTCTATATACACGCTCCTACAACGATTCAATGGCGATGGGCGCTTTTATCCGATGTGGTTTCGCTGACCGTGAATTCCCCATCCGATGCAGGTGACCCATTCCCGAATGGAACAACATGGTGGTTAATCGGAGCGACAGTCGAAGCGTTCGTTACATCGCCGTGGTTCGATTCATATCCCGATGGAATCCGTGATTCCTGCACGGGCTGGTCGGGAACAGGTTCGGCATCGGGTTCGGGAACAAACGATTCGACCGCATTCGTCATCAATGTAAATTCGACTCTCGATTGGAGTTGGCAAAGGCAATATCGCTTCACAGTCAATAATCCATTGGGATACGATACACCGAATCCCGCTGTAGGCGAATACTGGTTCGACGATGGAACGATAATTACGGGTTCTGTTACATCGCCATGGGAAGATTCTATTCTCTGTTCTGGTTATGATGGTGAGGGTTCACTTCCCGATGGCTCTGGAACTTCGTTCTCTTTTGCAATAGATACACCATCCGTAGTTACCTGGAACTGGGAAGTCAACAATGTAATTTTAAATGTAATTTCCACTCACGGTTCGCCGGACCCGACTGTCGGTCTTCATACATACATAGCGGGGACTGTGGTTCATTGCAGTGTCGATTCTGTAATCTATGGTCCCGTCGGTGAAAGATGGGTATGTATCGGCTGGAATGGCACAGGTTCTGTGCCTGCATCTGGCGATTCCAATGCTGTCGATATTACGATAATCGAGGATTCGCAAATCGAATGGCTATGGAAACACCAGTCGAGATTGACGGTTAATGATGGTGGACACGGGACAGCATCGCCACCCGATGGCGACAACTGGTTCGATGATGGCGACACGATAGTTTGCACAATCGCACCGAATCCTGTCGATACTTTTTTCTGTGTGGGATATTCAGGCACCGGCGATGTGCCATTATTGGAATACGGCACCGACTCGACGACAATCGTTTTAACCACACCATCGACAATCACTTGGATATGGCTCGGTGCGAGTTCTGTGTGTGCGCTGTCTGTTTCGACCGATTATGGCGAACCATATCCAAATATTGGAGTTCATTACTATCCTTGCGGAACGGTCGTAAATGGATATATTCCCGATGCCACCGATTCATTGACTCCGGGAGTTCGAAGGCATTGTGTCGGCTATTCTGGAACGGGTTCGGTCGGTTCGGGAAGCGATACATCCATCACATTTACGATTAACACGAATTCTACAATCGAATGGCTTTGGCAGGTTCAGGATAGATTCACTGTTATAAATCCCGGCGGATACGATAGCCCTAATCCGCCCGAGGGCGAACATTGGTTCGAAGAGGGCAGTGTAATCACTGCAAGCGTAACCGCTATCGATGACACTATGCGATGTGTCGGATATTATGGCACAGGTTCTGTCCCTGGAACAGGCTGGGGAGCGAGTGTTACATTCACATTGAATTTACCGAGTTCGGTCGAATGGCGATGGCTCGGCGAAAGCGGTGTCTGCATTCTCGATGTATCGAGCGCTCACGATAATCCTTATCCACCTGTTGGAACGAACTATATTCCCTGCGGCGAATGGGTAGTTGCAAATGTCGATTTGGTCGATAGCACATCGCCGGGTTCTGGATGGTTCTGCACTAACTGGAGTGGTTCAGGTTCTGTTCCACCGACAGGCGACACGAATTTCACAGTATTCCAACTGAACGAGTATTCGATATTGAACTGGATATGGCAAGCACGACATTTAATTGTTCTGACTTATGCGGGCGAAACAGGCGGTGAAATCCCGACCCAAACTGGCGGAGGATGGTATATCGAAGACGATACGGTTACAATCTATACCGACCCAGTGCTTTTCGATGGCTCGATTCATTATGGTTTCACTGGATGGGAAATGCGAGGCGGTTCGATATGGCTCGAATATCCCGAATTCTACCAGACCGATATCGAAGTTTCGGTGCCTTGCACTCTCGTAGCGCATTATTCTGTTGCTGTTGCTTGCACACTTGCAAAATCGCCTACAGAAAACTGGGGCGGGTTCGTTGTCGATGGCATTTTATATCCTTGGACATCACAAATCGAATTCTGGTGGGGAAGAGGCTCGAATCATTTAATCGAGGCCACCACACCCGATTTCTCCGGCGACAGCACCGAGGCATACGGTTTCGACCACTGGTCCGATGATGGCGATACGACTCACTGGGTCGAAGCATCGGCATCGTTTGTGCTTTACGCATATTACAATCACCAGTTCCAAATCACTATTCGCAAGGAGCCGCCGAGAAGTTTCGGATATATCCGCGCCGACGAGGGTTTCATATTCGATTACCAATACACGACTTGGTGGGATGAAGGCAGCGTAAATCCTGTGGTGGTATCGAATCCCGACCTCGGTATGACCGAAAGATATTATTTGAATCACTGGTCCGATGGCGACACGAGTTATATTCGCGATTTCGGACCTATTGATAGTCCGCTCGATTTAATTGCATATTACGATAGCGAAGTGAAAATCTCTGTGGATAAAGACCCGCTCGAATCTTTCGGCAGTATAACATTAAACGATTCCACCTATGACAGTGTTTCGTCGGTTGCCGAGTGGTTGCCGATGACGGATTCTATTACTGTCGATGTTTCCCGTGTAGATGTCGATGAAATAACCGATACCGCATACATTTTCAGTCATTGGGATGATGAACCCGCCGATTCCATTCACCCGAAAGAACTCGGTATATTATCGACCGGCACAAATTTAACCGCTCACTATGATAAACTTCAATATCGTCTCGAATTCACTGCAAATCCTGCTGTCTGGGACCTCGATACGCTCGACCGAATATATACTCGAACGATGTATCCATACGAGGTTATTAGACTTACGAACACCGGCACAATTCCAATCGACTTTGGTTTGCAAACTATCGAGGATTTCACATCGTGGACTGCGGGATATGGCTCGGCATACAATAGGTATGTTTTGCGAGCGGAGTTCGACCAGAATATAATGCCGCCCGAATCGTTTGTGCCATCGCTGGACTATGTGAAAAATACACTATTTTGGTCCACATCGATTATTTTCGGTCCAATGGGATACAATGTTTCTGCGAGCGAATGGCTGAATATCTGGCTGCAATTCATCACGCCGACCAGCACATTCGACTACACTCGGCAGACGATTATTCTGCAAGTTTGGGCGAGACCGACACTGTATTGATGAAAATTCCGCCTTCGTGCCGATAAACCGATAGTTTTTGTGTCGACTTTGCACCCTTCGGGTGTTCTCTTTGCGTTACATTCCTGTCCCGACAAGTCGGGACATTCCCTGCAACGGCAGATTAATAAATAACCATATCGAAATGTTTGGGCGACCAGGCGTTCGCCTGTTTTTTGTGCGTTGTTTCCCTTGCCGATAGAATCGGCAATTCCTTACAACGTCCGCTCAATCAAAACTTCTGGGCGACAATGAATTCCGACTTTGTCGAGAGAAAAGCCGCCATTAAAAAGAGCCGAATTGCTCTATAAAATCGTTTATTTTGATGTATTTTTTTGTCGACTTTGCGAAATTTGTTATTATAATGGAAAACATATTCGCTGTAATTAGTAGGGGTGTATCGAATACGCCCTTGTAAAGACGGGTGGTGTATATGAGATGAATTCTAAACCTGTGATGTGAATTTCTCTGGATCCCGCACCACAGGTCGGGAATTGAATGATTGGGCATGGAGCCATTCGGCTCTTTCTAATGGTTGAAATGTTATTTGAATAATCAAGTATTGTAATGAATTCCCGATTCCATCGGGGAGAAACGCAACGCATTAAAGACAGGCGAACGCCTGCGAAGAAAACACCTGAAAGGTGTAGGTATGAGCAATAAATTCAAAATACATTCGGACTATTCTCCGACCGGCGACCAGCCAGATGCGATAGCGCAGTTGGTCGATGGCGTTATATCGGGCAAGAAATATCAGGTGTTGCTCGGTGTTACCGGCTCGGGGAAAACATTCACGATTGCCAATGTGATTCAACAAATTCAGAAACCGACGCTGATTATGTCGCACAATAAAACGCTTGCTGCGCAATTGTTTGGTGAGTTCACGCAATATTTCCCCGATAATGCGGTCGAGTATTTCATTTCGTATTACGATTATTACCAGCCCGAGGCATATCTTCCAGCGACCGACACATATATCGAGAAAGATTCCGATATCAACGAGGACATCGACAGGTTGCGACTGCGAGCTACATCGTCGATTTTGTCGCGGCGCGATGTAATTGTTGTGTCATCGGTCAGTTGCATATTCGGTCTCGGTTCACCGAAAGATTTTCGCGATATGATGGTGAATATCGATGTCGGCAAAGGACCATCTCGGCAGGCGCTTCTGCGTGAGTTAATCGATATACATTATGTTCGCAATCCAATCGATTTTGCAAGAGGTTCATTTCGCGCCCGCGGCGATGTCATCGAAATATTCCCCGCTTATGAGGAATTTGTCGTTCGTATCGAATATTTTGGTGAAACACCCGAGCGAATAGTTAAAATTCATCCGTTGACAGGCGAGGTTTTCGAGGAAATGAAACAGGCATGGATTTATCCTGCGAGGCATTTCGTAACGCCCCATGAAAATCTCAAACGAGCGACCAAATCGATTAAAAAGGAACTTGCCGAACGGCTCGAAGAGTTTGACAAAATGGGCAAATTGCTGGAGTCCGAGCGTCTCGAAAAACGCACTAATTACGATATCGAGATGATGCTCGAAATCGGATATTGTCCTGGTATCGAGAATTATTCGCGTCATATTGCTGTCAGGAAACCTGGTGAGCGTCCATCGTGCCTGTTAGATTATTTCCCCGACGATTTTCTCGTGATACTCGATGAATCGCATGTAACACTTCCGCAGATTCGTGGGATGTCTCACGGCGACCATTCCCGCAAGGAAACACTTATCGAACACGGGTTCAGGTTGCCATCGGCATTGGATAACCGTCCACTGCATTTCGATGAATTTTTGGAACTATGTCCGCAAACGATTTACCTGTCGGCGACACCGGGCGATTACGAACTCGAGCAGACAGGCGGCGAGATAGTCGAGCAGTTGATTCGACCGACAGGGCTTATCGACCCTGTCATCGAGGTTCGTCCATCGACAGGGCAGGTCGAGAATCTTTGGGGCGAAATAAAAGTGCGAATCGATAAAGGCGAACGGGTTCTGGTTACCACTTTGACCAAGCGAATGGCTGAAGACCTCGCCGATTATTTCACATCGTTGGGAGCGAAATCGCGCTATCTACATTCGGAAATCGGTGCAATCGAACGAGTTGAAATCCTGCGTGATTTGCGACTCGGTAATATCGAGGTGCTTGTCGGCGTGAACCTGCTGCGTGAGGGATTGGATTTGCCCGAGGTTTCACTCGTTGCGATTATGGATGCCGACAAAGAGGGTTTTTTGCGTTCGCACCGTTCACTAATTCAAATTTCCGGTCGAGCCGCAAGACACGAGTCTGGCACGGTTCTACTTTACGCAGATAGGATAACCGATTCGATGCGTAAGGCAATCGATGAAACCGACCGCCGACGCGAAATTCAGGAGAAATATAATAAAAAACACGGCATCGTTCCGCATTCGATTAAGAAATCTGTCGAATCGATAATGTTGACTACAGCGGTGGCTGATAGTCGTGAAGTGCATGAGGAAAAGTCACAAAATTTGCCCGAATATATGGAGGATTTACCTGCCGAAGGGCAATTGGATGAAATGCTTCGACTGATGCGTAATGCTGCGAAAGAATTGAATTTCGAGTATGCAGCATTTTTGCGCGACCAAATAAAGGAATTACAAAAGGATTTGAATACTCCAACCGATGTTCTCAAGAAGAAAAAACGAAAAGCCCCATTCAGAAAATTGAAAAGAATTTTCTGAGGCAAACTCTTCTTGAAGACAGTGCAAAGAAAGCAGGCATTCGCCTGTCCTTTCTAAAAGAAGTTTCTCTTAGAGATTTCACCTCAATTATTCATATTTTTTTTCTTGAAGAGATTGTTAAGACCGAAAATTTGATTTAACACGACTGCAAGAATAGTTGTAGTCGGTAGTGGGTCGGTGAAAAAGGTTTTTATAACCTCGGGAGCGCGAGCGTAAAGTTCGGGCAAAAATGCTGTGCTTAAACCGAAAAATAACGATATGCCCACTACAAATGTTTTTTGGGTATCCCATTCTTTGCTGAATGTTTCTCGCAATCCGATGCATATCATAAAAGAGCCAGCGAATATAATCGATGCACCGAGAACAGGTTTTGGCATCACTGAAAGAGCGGCTACAAGTTTTGGGAAAAAAGCCAAAGCTATAAAAATAATTCCCGCTACCACACTAATCCATCTACTGACTACTTTGGTGGCAGCCGCAAGACCGATATTGCTCGAGGAAGTATCGACCGCCATTCCGCCGAGCAATCCGGCTAAAGATGTAGATAAGCCATCGGCAAGCAGACCTTTGCGAATCGGTGTGAAATTTATCTTATCGAGTTTCGGTTCGGAAATTTTTTGTGCCGCCAGCAGATTTCCAAAAGATTTAAGCGAACCGCTAATCGCTATTATCACAAACGGAATCAGCATTTTCATATCGAAAGTAATTCGCTTGAATTCTGCACCGATTGTCGGAAGCGCAAAAAACGAACTATTTTTCACTACCATAAGGTCTTGCCAGTATTGCGGGACTGTAAGCACTGCGACAATCCATCCTGCAAGCATCCCGATTAACAAGCAATACATTTTTATCAATCCCTTTCCCCAAAGATTTGCCAGCACCATCACCATAAGTGAAAAGACTCCGATGAAAATATCGGGGGAAGCGATTGCATCACCTCGAAAAGATATTCCAAAAACCGAAGCAACCGAATTTTTTATTACGCTGATACCCACCATAGCAACCACAAGCCCGACAATATATGTCGGGAATATTTTTCTGAGTTTTTGCACGACTGGAGCGAGTGCCATTTCTACCAGTCCCGCGATTATAATCATTCCACGCATCAGCGGAAGACCGCCTACCCAGGCGGCAGACAAAGACACACTCAAATACGATGGTCCGCAAATGTTGGGACAGAGATACTTAGAGCCGATAAAAGGCAATCCAACAGATTGTATAATCGAGCCTATTCCCGAGGCAAGCATCGAAAATGTTATTAAAGATGTGGTGAATTTCAAACTACCATTTATCTGACTGGCGAAAATTATCGGCACACTCAAGGACATAATCATTAACATTATGTGTTGAATTGCTAAAACGAGCAAATGCACAGGAGGCGGCAGCTGGTTGACAGAATATATATTTTCATTATTTTTCTCTAACATTTATTCCCCTATCCTGCCCATGGTGGTTGTGGAAGGTCAGTAATCGCTCCGACGAAAACTTCTTTGCTATCCATAGTCGCTTTTCTGATATACATACATTTTTTAACTAAAACACGCTGATACCTGTTCTTTGCCATAAATACTTCCCATACTGTGTCTTTCGATTTCAATTTTTTTACTGCCATCGCAAACGGCTTATGTCCAATTTCATCGACACACTCTAAAAGGTTCATATCTAAAAATGTATTATTGGCAACTGGCGAAATAAGTGGTTTTCCATCACCGCGAAATACGAATACTCTAACATCGCGATAATTATACTGCGATGTCGGAGCGAGAATTTCAGAAAGTGCACTTTTACCCTTTTTATCTATCAATTCAGCGGCATCATCGACGATTATCCTGATGAATTCTCGTTCCTCGTGAGGATAATTTATTCCTCCACCGACGAATAACTTTTTTCCATTGGGCATAACAATTTTAAAATTGCATGAGGATTTCGGCACAGGATAGAATTTCCCGGGTTGCCACCAGGTATAATGCACCCAGCCGTGTGGATTATTTTTATCATTCAATGCATTCAATATCAGAAGTGTAATTTTCTTATTCTTTATATCGGTAATATTCCATAGGTTTTTGTTCTCGAGTTCTTTCATACCGGCATGATAAAGATTTGTGCCATCTATGTCGTATATATAAAGATAATAATCTTTTGTATTGTATTTATCACGATTTTTCTCGAAATATTCGAGACTTTCGAGTCCATTTTGTTGCAGTTTTTGAGCAGCATCATATACGAACCGAACGAGATTTTTCGTATCTCGATATCGATACATAGACAGGTCGAGATTTTCATATTTATTTCCGCAACCCGAGACAAAAATGGTAATGGTTACCAGAAGTAGAAGATAATAATTTTTTGTTTTGGATAAAGTCATTACTATTTAAATAATGGGAATAATTTTCTTCAATAGATTTTTTTTTAAATCTTTGTCAAGTAAATATTATCGATTTTTAATACTTTGTAAATTTTAATAATATTAAAGTTCAAATTTGTTATTTGATTTAAAAAAAATTGTTTTATTTTAAAAATATGTCGAATGATACGAACATAAACACGGAATCTATTGTCGAGGCGCTGATATTTGCATCATCCGAGCCTGTGCAGGATAGGAAACTTGCGAAAATCGCCGGTGTCGAACGCGAGATTATCCAGCGAATAATAACAAAACTCAATGAGAAATATCGCAACGATGGCAATAGTTTTGAAATAAGGCAAGTCGGCGGCGGTTATTCGGTATATATTCTATCGGATTTCGCTACTTGGGTCGAGGAATTATTAGGCAAAAATCGCGGGGTTCATCTTACAAGGTCGATGTTCGAGGCACTCGCTATAATAGCGGTTAAACAGCCCATAACCAAGCCTGTAATCGATAAAATTCGCGGAGTAAATTCATCGGGTCCTGTGACTCAATTGCTCAAACAGGGACTTATAACATTTCGCGGAAGAGCATCGTCGCCGGGAAGACCATTCATATATGGCACGACGATAAAATTTCTAAAAGTTTTCGGATTGAATTCACCGCAGGATATTCCGACATTCGAGGAACTGGAAAAGATGTTCGCGGTGGAGGAAGAATAGTTTTTGAATTTTGCAGGAGAGTGCCTAATGGAGGAAAAATGCCAGAAATGTTGACCATAAAACAAGCAAGCAAATGGGCGCGGAAATTTAAACCAAGAAATTATTGTAATTATGAAAGCAATTAAAACAGATGAATTATTATTTTGCATTACAAAAAAGACCATGCAGAATGAGGCATTAGAGAAAATCGGTAGATATCTGACAGAAGAAGAACTATATATTGCCGAGAAGGGACTTGAATGGGGTTTAATGACTGATATTGATACCGTTTATAATACTATTCTTTTTGACATGATAAAACAGAATTAAAAAATAAAAGAAACTTACTGATAATAGAGGCAATGGTCCATACCAAGACCTTTTGGATTGTTTTGAAAGAGTCGGTATCGAATTGAGACCTGAAATCGATAAGTATTTTGCCGATTTCAAAAATATTAGGTAAATTAAGCTGGATATTTAATTTTGTATAATGGATGCAATGATAAAATTTTCGTTGATAACGATATCGATTTTTGCCTGTCTCGCTTTTGGGCAGACTGGAAACAAATCGCTGCAAGATATGCAGAAATATCCTGTGCTGCTATATGGACCGCAAACCACTGCTATTTCTAACGATACCATCGAAAAAATTTCACTCGGCACGCAGATTTCAGATAGTGCAAAAATATCCTCGGGGGGTTCGAATGCATATATTCTAATTTGTTCAGGTCAGATTGTCGAACTCGCAAAAAATTCGGTCGCTGAATTCGATTCGCGAAATTTATCTATTAGAATATCATCCGGCACTATGACTATACACATCGAAAATCCCACCGATACATTGTGCTTTCAAGTATATACCGATTCTGCTACGGTTCGCTATGCGTCTAATGACGGTGTTTGGCTTATCCTAAATGGTTCGATGAAAAATTTTAAGCAGGGCGAATATCTACTATGGAAAGAGCATACTTCACCAAGTTCCGATTGGTATAAAAAGCCATCGATTGATGGGCGATACTTGTTCGATTTAATCGACAATGAAAAATTGTCTGCGGGAAAATTTGCATTCGAGTTTCCCAGCCATAAGAAAAAGATGATAAAGCAATCTACGAGAGGTCATGCAGGTTTTGCGACTTACGAGGGCGAAAAATTCATATATGGCGGTATTTTATATAAGCTTGAAATCTGGAAAGTGAAGTTTGTATATGATTTTTGGGGAGCAATTTCCACGAACAGTGGATTTTATACACCTGCATGGGATGAATGGAAGGATTTGCTGAACCATATCTATTATATTGAAATTTTTCATCCTGACGACCTGTTTTTTTTGCGTGCGGGCTTGATTGAAAATCTCACTTTTGGGAATGGTATTCTCGTGAGTAACTATAACAATGCGGTTTTTCTGCCATTCGAGAAACTCGATGGTGTTGAATTAAAATTTCATTATCAGCATTTGCGGGCGAGTGCATTCACGAACGATATTATGCATCCGCGACTTTTCGGTCTCGATATCGAAGGCAAAAGCAGTGAGCGTATGTTTCTGAAATTTTTCTATGCAGGTGATTTCGATATTTTTGCTAATATAACCGATAGCGATAACGATGGCTACCCCGACAAAATCGACCCGGAACCCGATATATATAATCGAAAAAATGACAGCATAATTGTTGCGAACAATTCACAAAATCTCGACGATTTCGATAGTCGTCAGATTCACGGTATCGGTGGAGGATTTAGTTACAATTTTTTCAAGTATAAATCGATTAGCACAAATGTCGGTGGCGAGGGTGCACTTTTAAGTTCATTAGGCGCTGGAATATCGTTTCCCAGTCTCGGTATCGGGATAAAATGGTTCGATTTTTCAATCGGGTCGGCATTTCAATCGCCGCATTTTGTTTCTGGTGTTTTCGACAGAACTTATGAATTCGATAAAGCCCGGTTTGTTTATGATGAGAACGATAGTTTAAGACTAATCACGCGTTGCTCTGAATTGAGTGGCGAAAAGGGCTGGCTTTATGGTTGGAACTATGGATTCGGGATTACTGTCCCCGATTATGCAAGATTTAATTTGAGATTCAGGGATATATATCGTAATAGCAACCGTGATGAAAATTTTAGTCTGTCTCTTTATAATGAATACCCTTTCAGTGATTATATAATAAATAGTATGATATTTATCGAGCAAAAAAATGTATCGCAGCTATTTAGCAAAATGACAGATAGAGAAAACTGGGGTTTCGAAATCGGTATTAAACCACATACATCGATTAAAATCGGCGCAAGATACCGTGAGCAATATGAAGATAAAAATTCCGATAATTATATCAGCCACAACGAGATAAAGCGAAGTTTTACTGTGAATATGATAATAAATGGCAATTATTGGTGGCGAAAATTTTTGAAATGGCGTAAGGAAAGGAAAAATGGACCAGTCAATGACAAAATATGAATACACGATGACACCCGTGCCATTCCCAAAAAAGCCCAAGAAATCGAAAATATGGATAAATATTTTGCTTTTTATTCTGACGATTTTTACTACGACATTTATGGGTGCCGTGCTGCAAGGTGGGAAACATTTAACTATAACTTGGTTTTTGAGTGGATTGAAATTTTCGATTCCGCTAATGCTTATACTCGGTGTTCACGAAATGGGACATTATATAGCATCGAGGAAACATAATATCGATGCGACTCTGCCATATTTCATTCCTGCACCGACTATAATCGGGACATTCGGTGCATTTATCAAAATCAAAGAACCGATAGTTAATCGCCGTTCTTTGATGGATATCGGTGCAGCGGGTCCGCTTGCAGGATTTATTGTCGCTGTGCCTATTTTAATTTGGGGAATTTTTCAATCTCATTTCGTTCCTATTCCCAATAATTTTTATGGAATTAAACTCGGCAATTCGATAATTATGTGGCTTACTTCAAAAATAATATTAGGGAATGCACCACAAGGATACGATTTATTTCTTTCTTCATCTGCATTTGCAGCGTGGATTGGGCTTTTTGTAACATCGCTCAATCTTCTACCAATCGGTCAACTCGATGGTGGACATATTCTTTATGCATTGATGGGCGAGAAGTCTCAGCGAATATCGTTAATAATTTTCATTTTGCTAATTCCACTTGGATATTTTTGGCTTGGATGGCTTTTCTGGGCAGCGATAATATTTTTCTTCCTCGGTATCAAACACCCGACAACTCTAAATATTTTAGAACCGCTCGATAAAAAAAGAAAAATAATCGGATATGTATCTATTTTTGTGTTCATAATAACATTCATACCTGCTCCGTTCTCATAGTAAAACTTTGTATTTTGTTTTTCAAATTTTACTGTTATATTGAAATTAAACTTAAAAAGGAGAAAGATATGGTTAAAAAAGTATTGATAGTATCGGCTGAAATATATCCATTTGCCAAAGTCGGTGGACTTGCCGATGTAGCTGGTGCATTGCCCAAAGCTTTGCATAATCTCGGTGTCGATGTCAGATTAATTATGCCGTATTATGGCGATATTCAGCAGAAAGCTGCCGAATTCAAGATTAAACCCGCCGATGTTAAAAACATTCCGATTACAATCGGTGATAAAATCGAGACATTCGAACTTTACACAGCGAATTTACCTGGGACAAAAATCCCTGTCTATTTCATTCGCAGTGAACGATATTTCGACCGGATGGGTGTTTATTTCGACCCGGAAACGAAAAAAGATTTTCCCGACCAAGCCGAACGATTGGTGTTTTTCGCTAAATCGGTGCTCGATGCTATTCCCGCTCTCGATTTTCATCCCGATATTATTCACACGAACGACCATCACACATCGCTTTTGTCGGCATATCTGAAATTGTCGTATAGTTCGCATCCTATTTGGAAAAATGTGGCATCGGTGCTGACTATACATAATCTTGCATATCAAGGAGTTTTTCCACGCAAAATATTGGACATAATGGGTCTCGGGCAGGAACTTTATTATCCTACTGGACCATTCGAGTTTTTCAACGATGTGAATCTGCTGAAAATCGGGCTACTATTCGTCGATTCGGTTAATACTGTCAGCCCGACTTACGCAAATGAAATTCAAACACCCGAAATGGGACAGAAACTCGATGGTGTGCTTCGGTCGATATCGGATAAACTTTTTGGAATCATAAATGGTGTGGATACAAGTGTGTGGAATCCAATAACCGACAAGAATATCGAATATAATTATTCCCCCGATGACCTTTCGGGGAAACGAATGATGAAATCGATTGTTTTGCGTGAGTTCAAACTTCCCGAGGAATTGGATACGCCATTGCTCGGAATGATTGGCAGAATGGCAGCACAAAAGGGTTTCGACCTTGTTGGAGATATTTTGCCCAAACTTATCGAGAAAAATGCAAAACTTGTGGTTCTCGGTTCAGGTCAAGTCGAATATGAAAAAATGTTCGGTGATTTCGCGAAAAAATATCCCGATAATATCGCTGTATATACAGGTTTCAATGGTCCTCTGGCTCATAAAATCGAGGCGGGTGTCGATATGTTTTTAATGCCATCGCGATTCGAACCCTGTGGATTGAACCAGATGTATTCACTTCTATATGGCACAGTGCCTATTGTCCGCAAAACTGGCGGTCTCGCCGATACTGTCATAGATTCCGATGAATTTCCCAATCGAGGCAATGGTTTCGTTTTCACAGATTATAAAGCAGAGCCATTATTCGATACGATTTGCCGTGCATTGAATACATATTCCGACCGCAAACGGTGGCGAAAAATCATCACCCGTGGAATGAAATCCGATTTCTCATGGGAAAAATCGGCGAGAAAATATATCGAATTATATGAGAAGGCGAAAACTTTCAAAAAAAATAAATAAACTAAAATTTTAATCGAACAAAACGAGATGATATTTCAAACAATCCCCGAATACATTACGATTCTGAAAAAAAATCGCGGTATATTATTTGGAATCGGTATCGATGAGGAAACCGATTCGATTAAATGGATTATATCCAATTTAAAATACGATGAACTCGGGGTATCGCCATCGCTATGGGATAAAATTCCGCAAAGAAAAAATATTCGGCATATCGAATTACCATTTGAAAATGCCGATATCGTAATCGAATCTATCGCTCACAATGCCGATGTCGATTTTGAAATCGTTGAAACTATGGCATTCGCTTCATCGTTCGCCTCCCCGATAGTCGCTCTTTCCGATGATGCTATCGATAAATTTAGAAAATTTTCAATGATGACATTCCGCGGTGAAATCCCCGATAATAGCCGTAGGAAAATGTTTTATTTCAGGGCTTGCGGCGATTCTATTATAGATTCTTATGCTCATACTTTATCTATGAGTGAAAATGTTCTATCGGGCGATATCGAATTTCACACAGCATTCCGGACATTGAAAACTTTTTCACTCAACGATGCAAAAAAACGGTTTTGGCAGCTCGGCGATGGCACTCAGGGCAAGAAAATGATTATGTATGTTAGTCTTTTGCCATATATAGAAAATATCGAAATCGCTATCGATGAACTGGAACAATTTCCATTCTGGGCTATTATTCCAGTTCTAAATATTAGTTGAATTAAATTGAAAATGTTTATTGCGTTATTTTTATGGACAAATATTTTAGTAAAATCGAAATAAATTATAGGAGGCAAAATGAATCGCAAAATGTTTTTGGGATTGAGCATCGCTCTAATTATATCTTTTATCGGTTGTGGTGGCGGAGCAAAAATCCAGATGCCCAAAGAAGGTATAAAACTTTCCTATGCACCGGCGGTCGGCAAAAAATTCGACTATCGAACTATGGTGCAAAAGTATATTCAGAGTTCTCATCAGGGGACTTCGATGAGTCGTCTCATCAAAGGCGATGTTCATTTTACAATCGATGTTGTCGATGCTGGCGAGGGCGGTTCGGCAACGATGAAATATAAATTCACCGATGTAGGTGTCGGTGTTTTTGTGAATAGCCAAATTCAAAGTTCCGATGAAGTCGAAAGTATGAAAGACCTCGAACTTACTGTGGTGCTCGATACAGCGGGAAGTATCGACAGTATCGATGGAATCGACCTCGAGGAGGAATATCGCAAGGAGGAAATTTCGCCTATCGATTTTCTGCTTAGTTTCCCTGTTCCCGATGAAAAAGTAACTGTCGGTTATTCCTGGCATAAGGACAAGGACACGACAATCACGGATGAAAAAGGCACGGTTACTCAAAAAACATCTGTGGATTATAAAGTCAGCAATTTCGTTATGCTCGATGGACGAAGATGCGTAGTTTGCAATGTCAATGGCACAGTCGATATCACTCAAAAGGGCGAATCGGAACAGGATGGCACAACTTACGATATAGATATGGCGATGAACGGCGAAATAAAAGGCACAATCAATTTCGATGTAGATAATGGAGCAATCGTTCGCTACGAATCGAACAAAATGATAGATGTAACAGGCAATCAGATAAATACCGATACTGGCGAAAAACAGCCGATTACTTATTATAATCAGGAAACACTCGATTCGAGACTTCAGACAAAGTGAGGTAAAAAATGAAAGAGCATAAAGGCAATATCTCAGGTGCAGAAATTTCTTTAGCAATCGTGATAAGCAGGTTTAACGAATTCATATCGGGAAAACTTTTGGATGGTGCAATCGACTATCTTACTCGGCACGGAGTCGATATGGATAAAGTCGAGATATTCTGGGTTCCGGGTGCATTCGAGATACCATTAACCGCAAAGAAAGTTGCCGAGACGAAAAAATTCGATGGAATAATCTGTCTCGGGGCGGTAATTCGTGGTGATACTCCGCATTTTTCATATATCGCAGCGGAGGTAACTAAGGGAATCGCTCAGGTGGCATTATCGAATGGAATCCCTATTTCGTTCGGTGTTCTGACAACCGACAATATCGAGCAGGCAATCGAGCGAGCAGGCACAAAAGCGGGAAACAAGGGCTATTCCGCATCGGAATCTGTGATGGAAATGGTTTCACTGTTCAAAACTATAAGTTAAACTATTATTAAATCTATTTCACTGTGTAAGAATATATGGATGATTGTATAGCATTTTCCATCGAATTAAATAAATCTAATTCGATTTTTCCTCCTCTATATTCTCTAATGATTTAATGTCCTTAATCGATATAATTAGATTTATCCAAAATCAAATTTACAATCCACCCAGGTGTATATACTATGCCATTCAATTTTTTCTCGGTTATATTTTTCAT
>JAGGZE010000141.1 GCA_021162205.1 bacterium | reverse complement strand
GTGCTAAGCATCGCTCGACCAGAATAACCTGAATGCCCAACACCGTAGCAAGCCATGAGGAAAAGTAAAGAAAATTATTATCATAAAGTTATGAAACACAATAAGTTATAAATTTTGCAGAAGACATATAAACTATAATTAGGAGGATGTGAAATGCGAGTATCGGTTATATCGATTTTAATTATTGCATCGATTTTATATGCAAAGCAACTCGAGCAATTGGCTTATGTTTCAGTGTTTAACGACAATGAGGATATTTATCTTATCTATGAAGATGGAACAGGGATTAAACAGCTTACGGATAATCCTGCAAACGATTGGTCTCCCGAATGGAGTCCCGATGGCAAAAAAATAGTTTTCATTTCGGAACGCGATAAAAATCCCGAAGTTTATATTATGAATGCCGATGGCACTGGGTTGAAAAATCTTTCGAATAGCGATGGCAACGATTGGGATCCTCGATGGACTAAGAATGGCAAGGTTGTTTTCCTCTCCGATAGAAATCGTTATTGGGAACTCTTTATTGTCGAACCCGATGGTAGCGAATTGAAAAGTCTTCTATCCAATTGGGTTCCCGAGGAACATATGTGTTGGTCTCCCGATGGCTCGAAAATCGCCGAGGAGTCCGATGCCACTGGAAACTGGGAAATTTATGTCGGCGATTCCGAAAGAAAAAGTATGATAAATATTACCAATCATCCCGCCGATGACTACGACCCTTGCTGGAATAGAGCGGGAACAAAAATCGCATTTGTTTCCGACCGCGATGGCGACGAGGAAATTTTTATAATCGAACCCGATGGCACAGGACTTAAACAGGTTACTCACAACCATGTCGATGACCATGCACCACAATGGCGACCAAATCCATCGAAATAAATTTACCCGATTTTATCGGCAAAGTATTTTCATATTCCGAAATCGACTCTACTCAAGTGGAGGCCAAACGGAAAATCGCTCAAAAATGCCCCGTTCCATTTCTTATTATTGCAAAATCCCAGACAGGAGGACTCGGCAGGTTCCGACGAAAATGGTATTCTCCTACTGGTGGAATTTATTTCACGCTAACGACAAAACCTGTGAATAATCCGGCAATCTCGCTTGTAGTAGGTATCGCTCTCGTCGAAATCTTGAAAACTATTATCCCCGAGAGGAAATTCATTTTGAAATGGCCCAACGATATTCTTGCCGATAATGAAAAAATAGCGGGTATCCTTGCGGAAAATTTCAACAATGCCTTGCTTATCGGTATCGGTATAAATACTTTTGAAAATGGCAAATTTAATTCGATTCCCTGCGATGAGAACAGTAGAAACGAAATATTACTGAAATTTTTCAAAAAGCTCGATTTTTATTTCGATAAATTCGACCAGAAAGGATTTCCCTATTTTTTAAATAAATACATCGAACTCACAATCCCGATTGGTGCCGAAATCGAAATTTTTGCACCAAATGAGAAAATAACAGGATTTTTTTCTGGTATCACAGATGATGGTCGGCTTATATTAGAATGCGATAATAAAAAAATTAAATTTTCAAATGGTGAGGTTTCATTGAGAATCGGTTAAGATTCATTATAGAAAAATTATCACATCGATGATGGAGGAGTTTCAAAACATCGTATAGGAAGGGTTTCCCGGCAATTGAAAATTTTCTGGAAGGACCGATAAAGGAAAAATATGTGGGAAAAATTACGAAATATAATAATTTATCTTTTGCTGCTCGGTATCGGCGTTTTTGCAGGATTTTGGGTGTTCGATAGAGTTCTGATGCCCGTGGTTATCGGTAGCGGGAAAGCTTATCCTATACCGAATCTTGTCGGACTTCCAACCGACGATGCCGAACAAATCGTTGCATCTCAGGAATTCAGATTCAAAATAATCCGTGAAGAATATTCTACTACGGTCCCTGCGAATAGAATTTTGAACCAGATTCCTAATGCGGAAAGTCTCGCCAAAAAGGGACGAACTATACGAGTTGTCATCAGCAAAGGCGGTATCAAAGCGATTGTCCCCGATGTAGTCGGTGAATTATTCAGGCAGGCAAAAATCGCAATCGAGGATGCTCGATTGACTGTTGCGGAAATCGAAACAGTGTTCAATGATTCTATCGGCAAGAATAAAATTATTTCTACCGAACCTGCTTGTGGAGAAACACTCGCTGCGGGTGCGGGAGTGAAACTTATAGTCAGTTTGGGAGCCGAAACAGGCACTGTCGCTGTGCCGAATCTTGTCGGGATGAATGCCGATGAAGCCTGTAAGACAATCAACAGATTGGGACTAAAATGGAAAAAAGTAAAACGACGAATCCCAACAATTGCAAACGATGTCGTTTTCAAACAGGAACCTCGACCGGGGACATTGCTTTATCGTGGCAATGCAGTAACAATTATGGTTAATTCATTGGAATAAACGCAAAAATTTAATTATTTGGAAATTCGGTTTATATTAGTTTGGACGCTATTGTAATAAAGAATAAATTTAGAGATTATAGTGGGAGAAATATATGACTCTGTCGAAATTTTATCTTGCATCACATTCGCCGAGAAGGCAAGAAATTTTGCAGCGAGTAGGGATAGATTTCGATATAGTGCCTCGAAAACCTGTGGATGAAACGATTGTCTCGCACGATTCACCATCGCAGTTTGCCGAGACGCTCGCTCGATTGAAAGCTCGAAACGCAATTCTGACAGACGATACATTAGATGGCATAGTTTTGGGATTCGATACTATTGTGTATATCGATGGTGAGATTTTGGGTAAGCCGAAAAATGAAGTCGATGCAAAAAAATATTTGAGAAAACTTTCAGGGAAATGGCATACGGTTCATACAGGAGTTGCAGCGATACGGATTTCATCGGGGGAAATTAAATCGTCCTGTGAAACTACCGAGGTTTTGTTTTCCGACTTGACCGATGATGAAATCGATGCTTATATTCTATCTAATGAACCGATGGATAAAGCTGGAGCGTATGGAATACAAGAGTTTGGAGCGCTTTTGGTAGAAAAAATCGACGGTTGTTTTTATAATGTCGTAGGATTACCCCTTTTATGCTTGACTAAGGTTTTAAAAATGCTTAACATAGATAGAATCGAATTTTTGCGGAGGAAATTTTGAGAGAATTAGGTGAATATCTTAAACAGATGCGGGAAAGTCGTGAAGTTTCACTCGAAGAAGTCGCTAATGCTACCAATGTGAATATCCGTTACATTCAAGCACTCGAGGATGGACAATACGATATTCTTCCGCCAGAGGTCTATGTTCAAGGTTTTCTGCGTGCCTATGGTGAATTTCTCGGAATCGACCCAGATGAGCTTTTCGCTCGATATGAGACCGATAAACCGAAACGGAAATCGAGATTTTTCGGGCAGAAATCTACCTCGACCACAACGAATCTGCCTTTCGCAAAAACTATCGGGGAAACATCTCAAAAACCAGCTATTAAAATAGATTTCACAAATTTATGGCAGTCCATTAAAGCTGTTCCTGGAATTCTATATGGATTTATTGCACTAATTATAATTATCGGGTTCGTTTTGATAATCTCGATGAACGGCGGCGAGGAAATCCCTGCAACTGTAACCGAAGCTGTTCTCGGCGATACGACACTTCAAAAAGCTGCATCGGCACCCAGAGATGAGGATATATCGCAGGCGATAATCATTCCGATAGACAGTGTGAATGCGGCGCAGGCTCTTTCGGTTGCGGAATCGCTTACCTTCGATATTAAAACGAGGGAGAAAATTCACATATATGTCGAGCTCGACCATGCTAAAAAAGCATTTCAGGGTTTCCTTAATAGAAGGCAAAAAAAAGTCTGGCGTGTGAAAAACTCGATTTACCTCGAGGTATCGAATCCATCTGCATTGCGGATTTCGGTCAATGGTTTCGAGATAAAACCATTTACAATACGCTATCAGCAGGTTATTGAAATAAATCGCCAGAATATTCTTCAGTTATTATCCGAGGGATATGTTCCACCTGCAACAGGTGTCAGTTCCGCTTATGGCCAGCGGATAGAGAATGCTAATGTCGATACAGTTAAGGGTCCTCCATCTGAAACTCCTAAAAAAACTCATCGAAAATCGCACAAGAAACAGGCATCTGCAAATGCCGATACGGGTTCTCAAAAGTCTACTAAACCTAAAATTAAACCGCCAAAGAATTTGCAGGATGAACAAAAACCGCAGATACCCGGAGAAGGAATGGAATAATGAATAAATACACAAAATTCGTAATCCTTTTCGCATTATTGTGGGCAGGTTCACTTTATGCAATTAGTTCATCGAGTGTATATTTCGTTCCAGGCGGCTGTCTTCGATGCTGGGAATATAGTCTCGACTTAAAATTTTCAGGGGATGCTATCGCACCTCATTTCGCGATAAAATATAACTGGGTCGAATTTTATTTCGGGGCAAATCTCACCGGCACATCGGAAAATCTTACTGCAGTCGCTGAAAAATATAAGATTATCGAAAGTTTCACATATCTTGCCGAGGTGGATTCGTATGCACTCGACATTTCAGCTTATTTCATCGAACCCGAAATCGGTGCTCGATTTTATTTTGCTCCTACCAAACAAACCAGCCCATATATAGATATCGGTGCTTTCTGGGCGATTCCAATATTTCATTCGGAATACAGCGAAAGTTTCACTCATTTCGACACGACAGGAACGATAACCTCTATTCTCCAAAATTCTACCGAAGGCAAACCGCAAACTTATGTCAGTGGATTGTATCAATTGGGCTTATCTGCAAATTTCGGACTGCATTATCGCGTGAACAACTATGTTTCATTTTATGGCGAGTTCGGTGCGAGAGGGCTTATTATGGGAGCTGATTTGAAATATGAATATCTTTCCGAGCGATTCACACCGCAGTTGAGCGGGCAGAATCATTTATGGTCGGGGTCGAGTGATTTCTGGGGATTGACAGCAGGCGGTGCTGCCGGTATGCAAATTTATTTCTGATTTATTTTTTCCGATTAGTCAAACTCTCTTTAATTTTTGTAGTTATCGGATTGCGGATAAAAGAAATTGCCGTAGGCATTTGGGTGAAGTGTAGCGAAGCCATTCTTCGCTGTTAGGCAAAGTAGTAATATTATTATCTTTTCACACTACTTATTGAAGAATTCTCTTTGTATCACATCTTGTGAAATTTTACTGCTGGGACCATCTCCTCTGGCAACATTGACAGATACTTTACCTTCCAGTGCCTGAAATATCTCTGCTACATCACTATGTGTAAAACCAGGACAAAGCATAATAGCATCTATCTTTTCCTTTTCATAGACGCTTTTTGAAACTTTTATTGCTTCGTCTTGAGATTTCACAACAACTGTCAAAAGTCTATACTTTCCTGTGTCAATAATACTTTTATGTTTTTCACAATCTGCATCGGGTGCATGTGCTAAAAATAATGCCTTAAAAGCCATAATTTATTTCCTTTTTATTTTGAATTTCAACTTTTTCTTCGGGTTTTTCTTCCTTGTTCTCGAAATCGCCTTTGCTTTTATTCATTTGGGCTTCGCAAATACACTGTTTTTGAAAAATCTTTTGCTTTACATATCCTATTGGGTATTTTCCCATCTGGGATTTTAAGTCCCATATCTACCTTGATTATAATTATTATTGAATTTATCGCAAGTATTTTTGTTTTAGATTAAAATAAGTATATAATGTGTAATGTTTTTTTTATCATTTATTTATTATTATTTTCACTTTCTCGCAATTTTTCGGCTCGACTGTTTTTTCTATCGCTTTTTTCGTCCTAAAATATCCATAGTCGAGTGAGAGAAATGAAATCGAAAATCGTTCGCGTTCATCGGGAATATATTTTTCATATTTATCCATCGCCCAGCGGATATATTTCACTGCTGCGAGCGAATTTGCCAGCGGGTCGAAAATGCTTTTGCCCTGAATCCCGAGCCATTTGCATATATCATCGAAAAAAATCTGCGATAATGCAAAAAGCCCCCTGCGATTGTCGAAATCGAACAGGGGGTCGAAATTTGTGCGAGATTTTGCTGCCGATAGAAACCATAGACCGTATTTACTCACATTATCGGGGAATATTTTTGCGACAGCATCGAATATAGACGATATACAAACAGATTTTTGCGGTTCGCTATCATTTAGATTTATCGGCAGAAAAATTTTACTATTCGTTTTTCCCATAAAAAATGTTAATTTTTCTCGTTTAATTTTTTTGCAATCTGCGCTGAAATTTCTCGTTTCGCTATATCGGCATCCTTCAAGTCGCAGGCTTTGATAAGTTTATCTACCGCTTTATCGAGCCAATTATCCCAACTCTGATTAGGGAACATCGAAATCATTTCATCGGTGATACGGTCGGCGATTAGCGCAATTTCCTGCGCTTTTGCCACTCTCTCCTGCGATTTGTGAATCAATGGTTTCAAATATCTGCCTGCAAAATAGCCGAGAATCAGCATAATTATCGGTATCCCGCCGATTTCGATTAGTTTTTCGATTAATGTGTTCATAAAAATACCTCCGTTTTATTTTGACTTTTTCATTTATTTCCATAATTTTGACTTGAAAATTATTTTTGGTGATTTCATTTATGAGAAAAACAGCTAAAAAATTTGCGGTGCTTACATTCGACATCGTTAATTCTCGGAAATTCGACGACGAGAAACTGTTAGGTGTGCTTCACCGCTGCCTCGAGGATGTGAACGAGAAATTCGCTACGAGTTTGTTAATTCCATTAAAAATCGTTTTGGGCGATACGATTCAATGTGTCTGTCGGAAAAATCGGTCGGCTTACGATATATTTCAGTGGCTCGAAGAACTGTTATGGCTCGAGGGATATTCGCAATTCGACAAACCCGTTATGGTTCGCTGCGGTATCGGAATTGGAAAAATAGAAAATTCTACTATTCCACCTAATGAAATGAACGGTGAAGCATTCAGATTCGCATCGAAAGCTTTGGAATCGCAGGCGAACGAACGAGATGCAAGTTCGGTGGCGATAATAATCAGAAACGAAAAAAAATCAGAGCTTCTAACATCGTCATTCGGGATAGTCGAATCGCTCAAAAAGAACTGGAATAGAATTACACGCGAAATCGTGTTGTTTTCCCGCGATGCTAAAAGTCAAATTCAAGTAGCGAACAAAATGGGAATAAGCAGAATGGATGTCAAAAATACACTCGATAAAGCAGGATTTAAAAAATTACTTCGATTCGAAAAAACGATAAATAGAATGTTAGCGACATTATGACAAATTGGATAATTTACATTTCCGGTGCGATTTTATGCGTGATTGTCGCACTGTTCATCCAAATTTTTCTTAAACTCGTGTTTCGGTATAAGTCGAAACGAATTTCTATCTGGATTGGAATTTTGGAACGGTTGCTTCTGTTCGTGGTGATAGTGCTATCGGGGCAGTTCGGTATAGTCGGATGGGTTCTCGGTGCGAAAGCTGTCGCTCGTTTTTCCAAAGCCATCGATTCCAAAGAAAGCGGAATATATTTTGTCGGCACTTTGCTATCGATACTGTTCGGGCTTACAATCGCGATTATCACGCGGGATTTAACCGTTAAATAATAGCTGTCGATTCGATGAAAATGATTTTTCTGTAATCGTATTAAAAATTGCAGATTGCAATTATGGGTTGACAATAAACTATTATCTTATTGTGGGAACGAAAGATAAAATAATAAAGTTATTAAAAGAAAAAACATTTGTATCGTCAATCGAGATTACAAAAATTCTCGGTATATCCCGGCAAGCGATTAATAAACAGATGAAAAAACTTATCGAACAAAACATAGTCGAGAAATATGGACACACTCGCGGAACAATGTATTCGCTTGCAGGAATAGAAAATGCCAAGAAAATCAGTGAAAACTATGATAATATCGATTTCTGATTTTTATTATTTTTCCCACCACTGTCTAATCAATTCTACGCGGAAACCAGGGCATAGTTTCGGTGCATATTCATTGTGTCCGTGAATTTGCGATGGCGGGATACCGAACTCCTGCATCAATTGAGATACTACCCGACGCAGTGATTCGAGTTGCTTTTCAGTGAACCACATTTCAGGCGCACCAATGAATTTCGGATTTCCGATAAGACAAATTCCCAGCGAATCGTAATTTTCACCTTTCGTATGCGCACCTTGTTTCCACCAAGGGCGACCGAGTTCGATTAGTCCATCGTCGGATTCGATATATTTACCGAATGGTGCTCGACTGCCATTTAATATAAGATAATGGTAGCCAATATCGCGAAAACCGCGCATCATATGCCATATACGAATTGTCTCGACATCCCCGAAATCCGATGCAGTGCAATGAATAATAATACGCTTTATATCCCGATAATGTATATCTTTGTGAATAGTCATATAATTTCCCTATAATAAATAACTCTATACTTTTAAAAATTGCAAGTTCCATTATTAGAATTTATTTTCACTTTTTATCTTCCCACATCCCATTTAATTTCCAAAGAACTTTTCCAGATGGTTTTGACACTTCCATCGATGAATGTGAGTTCTATATCCGATGGATACGATTTCACATTAATCGTTGTATCTACCGATGTTAATTCCAGTTTCATTTTGCCATTTATGGGGTCGTATATATCGAGTATTTTCTCGATTATCGAATCGCTCGAATTTTCCTGTGTTCTCGCCGTAAATTTTGCTGTCGCACCCGTCAAATCGACTAAATTGCTATCGGTATCGAGAACAGTGATATCCACTGTGAGCGAATCGCCGCGATATACCGACATCGGCTTGTTCGATTGGCTATCGAGCAATGCGGTAATTTCATCGTCGGTTAAAGTTAGTAAAAGGGCGTTCACAGCATAAGATTGCCAACTGCCCGCTCCGTGTAAGGATGTAAGCTGGTCATCGATATCGGCCGTCGATGGCGGCGGTGTATAATCTGCACTTGCAAGACGGCTCGATACAGTGTCATCGAGGTTGGTTAATTCTGTATTTTGTGCTATACTTTTAACATCGTTCGAACCATCGAATTGCAATTTGTCTGTTTGAGTTTTTATACTATCGGCAGAAGTCTGGTCGGCTCGGCTCGATACGGTGTTGTCGAGATTATTCACACCTGCGACGCCTCGAAATGCGATGCCTGCAATATGCTTCTGGTCGACTGTAGAATCCGCAGTTTTGAATATACAAACATAAATACCATTTTCTGTAGGGGTAAATTGTTTGTAATAAAAGCCATCACCTTGCTCCACAGAAGCCGGTGCGGAAATAGAACCCGATGTTCCTATTTTATAAATTGTCCCAGTTACATCGGAAAGAGCTGTTTTTGCCTCGCCGTTCGCCGTATAGTATGCAACAAATGTTATCGTTTCGCCTGTTCGATATATCATAATATATACTCCTTTTATATAATTCCAATTGCCAATGGATGTAAAATTCTCATTCCAGCCAATGCACTGAGTCCCGCAGGCATACCGCCTCCGCCATCGGTATAAGTTATCGTAAGTTTCGGTCTCACACTCGCTGTTCCATAATCGCTCGAATAGTATGTTCCATAATGGATATAATAATCATCTCTCAAATGATACCCATAATTGGAATAAGTTCCATCGACCCATAATTGCACAAGAGAAGCTGTTTCAAGTGAAGTATCACCGTAGGAATCTCCACCTTCATCGGCGTAAGTTCCTTCGTAATCTCCCCCTGGATTTGTCCATGCTACACCGGTCGATCTATTATTCCAGGTTGCCTGTATTTCTTCCCAGTTTTCGAGTATTCTGCCGGCGCGAGTCCGATGAGGCATGCTTTCATATCCACTCCAACAAGTAAGATATAGTTCCGCCGAATTTATTGCCGAACCAATTGGAATCGAGTTTAAATTAAATTGAATGAATGCGTTTCGCCTCATATAACCTGGACCGCCATTACGATTTGAAATGTAAGTATATGTGCCATAATTAGTTGTTGGATAATTACTTTGTCCATAAGTATCTTTTCCCTCTGTTGCATCGGGTTGCAACACAATAGTCGGGTCGACATATACGGGGTATTGCGCAGCATCGAGCCAATCGGTGTCGAGTATAATTTCCATATCCCATATACCTGTTTTAATCGGTGTCAATGTATATTGTGGATTCGTATAGTTCGGATTTTCTATATTGCTATCGTATGCACTCGGTTCTGTGAACCAAAATAATGGATTATCAAAGCCCAAGTTTGCACCTTTGCGAAATGCCATCAATCGTTTTTCGGGACATCCCACGGCGAGTCCATCTATTAAATTTGAACCCCCTCTCGCTATACGGAATTTCAGTTTATTCCAACCCGGTCGCTTATCGAGAATAATGAGTTTGCGGATTTTGTGTCCCATTATTTCGAGTTTCAAATTTACACCATCTGCAAGTCTCCATTGCACAAAACCGTTTCCTTTATCGACGAGTATCGGCTTTATAGGATTGTGTTCATTTGCATCGTCGCCAAAACCGATGAACCATAATGCCCATGAACCGCCACTTTTAGGGTCGGTGATTCGCATAAACGGTAATCGTTTTTCACTCGGTGCGAATGCGAGATGTAAGTCGTGATTTAGAACCTCGAATTTATATGTATTATATATACGAACATCCTGCGGCTCACAATTTATCGGCACGAGCAAACTTGTATTATAATCTATATAATACCGCCTTTTCGCTGTGATTTCGATTTTTTTTCGCCGATTAGATTGCTCGATTATAGAACAAGTTCGATTTATTGGGATTTCATTCATTAAATCCTCCTATCTATCCTTTCCAGTGAAATACCACCATCTCCAAAGTCTGTCTGTTGTCAGAGTATCTGGGAATTTTATAATTATAGATGAATCCACAATAGAAAAAACCCCCGATTGCCAAGTATTACCATTACTTTGAAAAACAATAACTGCGGAATTCGTATCGACATTCGAAACAATTGCAGTATCCGCAGTATTCCCCGAATCCGCAATTTCTGTTCCTCTATATATAATTTGGTTTATGTCTATAATGTTGTTTTTGCATATTTTCTTTATATATTCGGTCGTTTCTGGCAGGACAAATCGAAGTGCAAATACCACCTGAGCACCGAGGTCTTCAGGTCGCGGAGCTATTAACTCGACCTCGATTTCGTTTATTCCATCGTATAAAATATTCGGATTATCGATAATGGATTTATGACCATTATATACAAAATTATATGGGTCGCCATACGATGGGAAATATCCGGGGGAAACAATATATTGTGTGCCGTTAAGCCATATTCTCGGAACAGAACCTGTCCCAATCGTATATACTATGAGTTTTGGATTAGAATTAAGAATTTGGTCGATTGTATATGGTATAACACCCATTTGAGAAAGTATATCGAGATTAAATCGTCCATAGAAATGTATAGCATCTGCGAAATATTGTGTATCGTAATTAATTCCCGTCTGACGCATACCCTCGGTGCTTTCACATGACTCATAATCGCGGCAGAAAAATGCCTGATGAGCATTATCGCAAAGATTTCCGACTCCCATAAACAATGTATCTATCGGTCGGGAAAATACTATAGGACAATCTGTATTAGTAGTATCGAAATCCTTATAGAATATTTCTTTCAAACTTATCCATCCCCATATCTGTCCCGAATTTGTAGGGTAGCAAAGATAGATGGAATCATTTGCAATATTATCATTATCGAGTATAGCGATTATACTATCTACATACCCGATTGTATCCCCTGCATAAGTTGGTATATATTGAGCAGGAGCCGCAAGACACAATTGCAATGGACCGACATCTCTATAATCGATTTGTCCCCATGGAATTTCATCCCAATACGATATATAACCCGTATATGTTTCATTAGGTCCAGCCCAATCATCCCAAAGCCATTTGAAACGGGCCTCCCAACTGCCATCTATAGCTATAAATGGAACGATAATCGTATCGGTCCCAGGAGTAACTAACAACGATTCAGGATTATATCTTACGCCGAGCAATGGCTCGGGTGAAAGTAATTTCCTGCGCGATTCGGGTATAATACCATCTATGACACTATTAACAGGAATACTTTGACCGAGCGAATATTTTCCGATTGGTAATCCATTTTCTTCGACAGAAAAATATATCTCCGATATATTATCTCGTAATATACCGATATGACCGCATCGACAGGTATCCTCATCGGGATATACTATACTCGTATATTTATGTAATATAATCGCTGTTTGAGTGGTTTCTGGCTCGAGTATATCGAATATTCGACGATTGCCACAATATAGGCATCTTGTTTGACCATTCTTGTCGGGAAATGTGTCGCAATACTGTTCAATGCGGTCAGACCATATAAAGTATTCGTCTCCCAGTGAATCGGGATTTATATCTATATATGGTATTTTGCATTCATTCAAATTTTTCATCGACCCGACGATTACAATCGTATCGTTTCCAATCGCGACACTGGCAGTTTCCTCATCGGTGAGTATAACTCGTAAAGTTTCAAAATCCGTTGGGTAACAAGTATCGATATCGCATATAGAATCGAGTGTTATCACGGTTTCGACATAGGAAAATTCGAACTGCTGAATAAATTGCGTCTGATATACGCTATCACCCGATTGTCTAATAATCTTGGCGGTTTGAACAGAATCGGATTTCAAAAATACAGGTAGTTTTTGCCCAAATAAACATATTGCACAAATGAGCAGACTCGAGAGCAGGAAAAACTTTTTCATTGAAAACCTCCTTTTTTTTATGAATAATTGTTTATATTTTGATTTAATTTTCTTGCCAAATTTTTATTCCTTTGTATTTTTCCTAAAAACAAATGGGAGGAAATTATGCGTATCGTGAAATTCAGTGTTTTAGCCATTATGGCAATGATGTTCATGTATTTCACCGGATGCTCCGATAGTCCGACTGGTCCTGGTGATAACGATGTTCTACAAATCAAATTCTATTGTGATACTACCTGGATAGAGTTTTCCGAATATGAAGCATGGTCTGTATACAGTTCATCCAACAATATCACCACAATTTCTGCGACGGATACTTCGACAGGTGAAATTTTTAATCTTATTATACCCAGCAACGATGAGAATGATTGGGAACTCGATAATAATGATACTTTAAGTCTTTTGTATATAAGCGAAACCGATACATTTGCATCGAATTCGGGTTTGATAGATGATGGTGCCGAATTGAATGTCAGCATTTCATTTTACGGACCTGTCGGTGGCACTGTCGAAGGCACATTTTCAGGCACTGTTGTGAATAGTTCAGGGACCGAGCAAAAGGACATAACAAGTGGCACTTTTAAAGTCCGTCGTATAAGCGATATGGACTAATATTAACTTCATATGCAAAATTTCCGAAAATTCTTATTTTCGGGGGTTTTAGGGAAAACTTTTTCCAAAAGTTTTCCCTTATATCAAATTACTCCGACAGTCAGTCTTATCTCGATATCCTGCAATGACATCGCATTGTCGCTGTATATATAGAGTTCGCTATCGGGGTATCGTAATATTCGTATATTTGGATTTCCATCGGATGTTTGCTCACTGCGGGCGAACCGTTCACTGGAATCGATTTTCAAACTATATACTGCTCCGCTAAATTTGTCTGCTATGTATATTGTGCAATCGTTTTCTGCGAGTGATATACTTTCGATTTCCATACGCATTATTTTCGTATCTCGTGGGAATGATATAGTTCGCGCGGGTTCACCCGCAGGCAAATTCTGTGAATCGAGTTCGGTTTTTGGAAATGCTCCCGGATAATGTATAGTCATATACGAAATTCTACACGCTGCCGAATCGTTATTGCAATCAAGCGATATACTATCGCAGAAATCCGCTCGTTCGCTTGTTAAATCGAGTGCTATCGAGTTTATATCAGTCGGATTCGATGTTCCCGCTGGTGTATAAGCCCAGATTTTATAAGATAGAATTATATCGCCGTATGGTTTACTTTGTATATCGGCGAATCGCATCGCATCGGGCAATATACATTCTGGTATATGGCCAGAATAAAGTATCCGCGAGTTTTCATCGACCATGATTTGCTCATCTGTATGATGATATATACCGCGAATAATATATATAGTTCCCTTGCTTTTCGGTTGCCATTTTATATGGATACCATCGGGGACATATATAGATTGTATATTTTGAGGTGTATTTGGTATTTCGCCCTCGAGCACCGATACTCTACCATCCAAACTGGATACATCCGATTGTATAGATGATATATCGTCGGTGATTTCATCTGTCGGGTGAAACCTGCCCTGATAGTGTTCGAGCGGTATCCATGTCGAATCGTCGGGTTCGACCTTATAGTATATATCATATACATCTACTGGTAAAGTGACGGAATAAAAACCATCGGCATGGTCGATGAGATTTATTCCCTCGGTATAAGGGTCGCCGCCTGTGGCGACAGCGCGCAATGCGTGTCCCGATTCATACCTGATTAAAAGTAATCTCTGTGCCATAAAAAAACTCCTTTGAAATATCCGTTAATTTGTTTATTTTAGTAATTAGAAAAATACCAATAAATTAAAAAATATGCGAGGTTCAAAATGGATAAAACATTTGCTATATATTGTGATGAAAGCTGCCATTTAGAAAATGACAAGCAAAAAGCAATGGTTCTTGGAGCAGTTTGGTGTTCTCTCCAAAAAACAAAGGAAATATCATTTCAATTGCGCTCAATTAAAACTAAGTATGGTATAAAAAAAAACTTCGAGATAAAATGGACAAAAGTATCTCCTGCAAAAATCGGTTTTTATATGGAAGTATTAAATTATTTTTTTAAAAATGCTAATTTGCATTTCAGAGCACTTGTTGTTCCCGATAAGTCTCAGTTAAAACACAGCTCTTTTAACCAAACACACGACGATTTCTATTATAAAATGTATTATGAAATGTTAAAAACCATTATCCACGAAGATAGCAAATATAGGATATATCTTGATTACAAAGACACTCGGGGAGGCAAAAAAATAAAAATTCTTAGAGATGTATTACAAAACAAGTTTAGCGATTATTCCAATAAAATAATAGAACGAATACAAGTAGTGCGTTCTCATGAAGTTGAGTTAATTCCATTGAGTGATTTTCTAATCGGAGCAATAGCGTATGCCAATCGAGGTTTATCAGAAAGCAAAGCCAAATTGGCTTTGATTGATAGAATGAAAAAATTATCGGGTCAAAAACTCACAACTACCTCGAATCTTTCAGAAAGTAAATTTAACATTTTTATCTGGCATCCTCAGGAGGTTTCATAATGACTGATTATCCTATCTGGTTGCCAAATATGATTAGTTGTGATGGAGATATTGAAAAAATAATCATATATTTATATAATATTTTCGATAGCGATTTTAAAAAATCCAAACCTTTTTTTAATAATATTCCAGTTGCTCATTCCCAAAAAAAGAGAATTTTTTTTAATAGTTCATATGAAGAAGGTTTTTTGCATTTAATAACAAAAGGTCCAAAAAATAATCGTCTTTTCGACAATAGAAGAGCAGAACGATTGCCCTGGTGTAGACCAACAATTGAAAACTGCAAAGATAATGCGGTTTTAGTTTGGGATTATCCAGAAAAACCGAAGAAAATTAGAACTTATATTTGGTTAAAAGATTTTGATTATGTTGTTATTTTGCAAAAAATAAGAAGAAAAAATAATGTCTTCTATTTGTTAATAACGGCTTTTTATGTAAGTGGAAATTCAGCCAAAAGAAATCTTTATAATAAATATGACAATAGAATACGCTAAATGCAATCGCCGCCCTAAAAGGACGGCGAAGGATCTCTTTCTACACATGGCAGATGAGTCTCATATAAAGTAATAAAAGTTATTTCTAATATGTCAAGGATTTTTTTCAAATATTTTTTGCTTTTTTATTGATTTATTTATATTTCAATTATGAAAATCGTTTCTAAAAAAGATGTAGTTAGAATATCGATAATTCTTGTCCTCGTGGTCGTAATTATCTGGATTTTAGACCCGACTCCGCTCGTGAAATGGCGAGTGAAAAGAAATGCAAAATCATTATACGAGCCAGATTATACGAATAATTGCTCTTCGCAGTGGAAAACATTTTTCGATATGGGGAAACTTATCGACAGAGGGCATCACGGATTTGCTCGTTCAATTTTGGATTCTGTCTACAGCAGAAAATCGGACGATTATCGACTCGACTCGGATGGATTGGATATCTTACTCGACATATCGGCGAATATTCTTCGCTCGCTGCCTATGAATTCGGTTCTTATAACGAATAATGTCGATGATATTCATCCGTTTGCTTTCATACAGATTTCAGAGAACATCAGACCCGACATAATTCTTTTGAACAGAGAAATGTGGAAAAGCAGTTATTATAGGGAATTCCTATGGAAAAATACCGCAATCGAGGATATTATATCGAAAAATAAATTTTTGGATATAGATAATAATTTTTCTAATACATTGCACAAGTTAGCGTTAAAATTTCCGTTATTTTTCACCTGTCGTATATGCGATATAACCGAGTTTCCCAAAGATAGTCTATATAGGATGCCGATTATAGGGTATATGTATATGCCGCATCGAGTTTCTGATACATCGCTTGCGGAGTTGAAATATACGATGCTTTATTCGCAGAATTGGAATTTTGTCGCTGAAAATCCGCCTTTCGATGACAAGCAAAAATATTACAATAGCGAATCGTCGGAACTCGCATCGGTTCTGTCGGATGTTGTGAGCGATTTAGTTAGAACGGGGAAGGATTCGCTGGCTCGCAATATCCTCGGCAAGTTCGATAGTTGGATGGTTTGGGACCCATATTATCTCGTTATGCGAGCTGATATTGCCCAAAAATTGGGTGAGGACCCGAACAAATGGCTCGCTAAGGTGAAGAATTGGCTCGATGGGAATGAGAGCCATTGGGCTTACTCCACTGTTCAAACATATTACGATTCTGCGAAATCATTGATAGATAAATCCATAATTGAGAAAGTCGTCGATAAAATCAAATCGAAACCTACCAAAAGCAGGCGGATTAGAAGGAGAAAATAATTTCACTCCACAACCCACGGCTCGGCGTTTGTGAAATGAGTTTCGGTTATTTTTAGATTATCAGAGGTGGCGAACATTATCTCGATGGGGCCGTATCCTTGTGGGATGTTGTCGAAAAACCATTCTCGCCAGCGTCCGTATGGGATGATTTCGATTCCGCGGATTTCCTCAGCGGGGATTACGAGTTTTAGCGAGTGAGCATTCGGG
>JAGGZE010000036.1 GCA_021162205.1 bacterium | reverse complement strand
TGCTGATGGAATCAGCAATTCATTGTCGCCCAGAAGTTTCAAAAGTTATTTTGCTCGAGCGGATTTCACGGAAACCCCCTGAAACCTTGCTGACACTCGGTTTCTGTCCCCCTTATTAAGGGGGACAGCGAGCGAAACGAGCAGGGGGTTGATAATTTATTTTGCTCGAGCTGGTGCAACAGGGAATTTCACTCTAATGAAAGGAAAGTTGCACAAAGAAAACACCCGAAGGGGTGGCGAACGCCTGCGAAGAAAACACCCGAAGGGGTGAGGGAGGAGAAAATGCGTAAAATTATTTTAGTGTCGATGGTTGCATTATTTGCAATCGCATCGTTCGGTATGGAATTTACACTGCCGATTCACGCTCACTGCGGTGTCGATGACAGCACATCGACAATCGGTATCGATATGGATGCGACTAACGATTTCGATAGCTTCGATTTTCCCGACATCGGTTTTCCACCATCCTTCACGCTATCGTTTATTCATCCGGGCGGTGTTGTTTCGTCCTTTATAATGGATATTCGAAGTGCGCTCGATTCGGTTCAAATCTGGGATGGCTCGCTTATGAATCCGGGAGATGTCGAGATTACACTTACTTGGGAACCGCCTTCGTTTCCCGATGATTCGGCGGAATTATTCATCAGGCATCATACATACTCCGATACCGATACGGTTTGGGTCGATATGACAACTACCGATAGCATTACATTCCCTACTGGCGAAATGGTTCAAATTTTGTTCAGACAAACCCTGACACCTATCGAGGATACTTTACCGCCGGAGATTTTGGATTATTCTATCGCCGAGAACGAGACGATTGCCGACCCATTGGCACCGCTCAGTGTCGTCGTTATAGATACAGGTTCGGGAGTTAATGTCGGTTCTTTGAGTTTCGTCCTGAATGGAATCGACCTGTCGATGATGGTTGCGAGCTATGTATCCGGGGATACAGCGGTTTTCACATATACACCTGCACTTCCTTATGTTTTTGCAGATACACTGATTTTCTCCGTAGCGGATTACAATAGCAATACTGTTGTGGATACGCATCATTTTTACTGGGCAACACCCGATACGGGCGATACCACGATAGATTCGCTTAATACTGTAACCTGCATCGTGATGTTGAGCGATATGGCACCCGACCTTTCTGGAAGTATGGTCGAAATATTGGACCTTAGTTTATCGGAATTTACCGACATATCTGGGCAATGCGTATTCGATTCGATAGAAGATGGAACATATACATTTAAGGCGAGCCGCGATGGATATTTTGCAGCGGATAGTATTGTCGATATAGATTCCAGCATAATTTTAATGTTTGTGCTTCAACCTTATGACAGCGGGGCATTCGATGTTTCTGGAACTGTAACACTCGAGGGCATTTCGGGTGATTTATCTGGTTCTATTGTTACGGCACAGGGTATCGATACATCCGCAACTGTGGTCGATACAACAGATATCGATGGATATTACGATTTAGAATTGCCTTTATTCGGACTTTATCTGATAACTGTTACTCACGATGATTTTATTCCCGATTCAGCTTATGAAATGTTTTTTGCCGACACGACTGTCGATTTTCATCTGATGCCGACAGATTATATATACGATGGGAAAAATGAGAATAATACATTACAGTTATCGACTATGGCGCTTGGGAATTCTACGCATATATTTGCGAGAAATGCCCAAAATATTTCGGTTTTCGATGTTTTGGGAAAAATCGTAAAGGATTATAATGTTGGAAATATCTGTGATATTACAATCGATAGCGATGAATTTCCAAGTGGAGTATATTACATTCGAGCTACAGCCGAAAACAATGCGAAGACAATAAAAATATCTATAACTCATTGAGGATGACCGATGAAAAAATATTATTTGCCGATACTCGCTGTATTTTTCGTAATGTTTGCATTATACGGATGCGCTGGAAAGCAAGAAATCGCAAAAGTTAATAAAATTTCGAGTGGCGAACTCATAGATAGTTTATTGGCACAGGATACTGTGGTTCATCGTGTTCGTCTCGATGGCAAGGGCATTTTCAAATCTGAATCTGAAAAGCGTGGATTCCGAGTCGGTTTGGTTTCCGATAGAGATAGTCAGAAACTCGGTGTTTATCTCGGAGCTGGACTCACGGGCGTATTCGCTATATTATGGCTTTGTCATCGGGACAGTCTTTGTATCTATATCACACTTAAAAATTATGTTATAGTCGAGCCGATTGGGACTGAAATCGAGGGAATCGTTCTTCCGCCAAATGCATCGGTTATGATAGATATGTTTTCGGGTCTATCGCCATTGGCAAGATTTGTCGATTCACTGACGAACTATGAATACACGCCATCGGGATATTATCTGACATTCGAGAAAAATAACGAGGCATTGATAATTTTTGCGAAACCGAACCCTTGGCATATCGATGGCTATCAATGGGTGCAGGATAGTGAACCGCGACAGATTGTCGATGTTCAATTCGAGAATGGCGAGAAAACCGATGGTATTTGGCGACCGGGGAATGTAAAAATATCTGCACCATCGCTCGACCAAGAAATAGAATTAAAAATCGGCAAGTATATTATCAATCCTGAAATTGGAGATTCTCTTTTCGAGCCGAAAATTTCGGATAATGCGAATTGGTATCGAGCATTTTAATCCGATTGTTATTATTATTTTATAACTATGTTATAATAACATAACGATATTTTTATGGTTTATGGACAAACCAAATCATTCCCGATATTCAATGCAAAATGGTATCTACATCGGAAAATGTCTCCTATAATAGATGAATAGATAATCGATATCGAGAAATGTTTTTATGATTTACACTAATGATTGAATAATCGAGGTCGGGAAATCTCGTCTACAATAAATATTTGATTAAAATATTTTTATATACCCACGAGAGTTAATTCGCCATTGAGAATACCGTTGCAGATTTCTGCGAATCTACCGCCCTCGGGGTCATCGAAACTTATGGGGAAATTTTGAAGGTCGGAAATTGAAAAGACTATTTTTTTAGGTTCGATTCTGTTATTTCTTGGAAACTTTCGCTTTCTTCTGCGGTGTTTGCGAGCTTCCCGCGTGGCTAATGCGGCGCATCTCGGTGAACAATATTTCTTTTGGTATTTTGCGCCGACTTTAATCTCGAATGTGTTTTCACATCCTTCACGCTCACATTTTTTAATTATTGTAGGTAATTTTTTCCTTGCCATTTTGATACCTTCTTTTTGGTTTCACTCAATTAAATAGCAATTACCGTGCCAAATATGCTGCTCACTGAAATTATTAATTAGATAAATTGTTATATTATTTATGGAACTTCCAAGAAAAGCATTGCAAAAATTAAAATCATGTTTTTATTGTGAACATAAAAAATTAACTTGGAGGATGGTTATGAAAGTCAAATTACTGATTGTGATTCTCGCATTTTGCACATTGATTTTAGCTGGGCAGGTAAAATTCTACGGTGGAAAAACAAAAAAAATCGATAATATCGAGTTGACAGGTGATAAGGCAAAAATCGATAATGAAACTCATCCTAAAAGCGACATTAGCGAAGTCGTTTTCGCAAGTAAGACAAAGACATCTACGGCTAAGGTTCCACAGGAACAATTCGATACCGATTCACTTCTATCTATCGCCGATTCTGTGAGTAAAATCTATCCCGATGTCCCTGGAATCATTCTATTCGACTGTGGAGAGCAAATCCTAAATTCCGATGGCACAAGAAAATACCGATACCATTTCGCAGGGAAAATCCTGAAATCGTCTATGTTAAGCTGGGGAACAAGGTCCTTGTATATCAACGAGGGAAGAAATACTGCAAAAGTTCTATTTGCCCGTTCGATTTCACCCGATGGCACCGTTCTATATGCGGATACATCGAAAGCAAAAATTGCACCTATAACCGAAGGTAAAGTATCTTTCGGCCACGGAGATATTTATACACTCGTTATTCCAGGTGTTCAGGAGGGTTCGATTGTCGAATATATCTATGAAACCGATACATACAATCCTTATGATACAGCACTTTATTCACCGGGCTGGTATTTTCAGGATGAAAATCCTGTGTATTTCACTAAAGTTTTAATTCGTCTTCCAAAACCAAAAAAATTGTTCTATATATTCAAGAATCCACCGGGAGTATTCGGCTCGGTTCTCTATCTCGGCACACCCGATTTGACCGATAATTGTCTTATTGCATCGGATAAACTCGAACTCGATGGATTTGCTCCAGACCAGATGATATACGCCGATACGACTCTTGGAAGATGGGTCGAAAATTCTATCGATAAAATGCGTTCCGCCAAACCAAAAATCGTGGATGAGGATACATCGACCGCATATATTTGGGAATATAAAAATATGCCGCCGCTTATATCCGAACCCAAAATGCCATCGTTCGGCGATGTTACTCCACATATCGGCTCGTCGGTTCAACCGAAATGGGATTATGTTTTCGATTGGCTCGGAAATTTTCAGAAAACGAGAATTAAACTAACTCCCGAAATCGAAAATAAAGTAAAAGAAATCACCGCGGGAGCGAACACTATCGAGGAAAAAATCGATAGAATTTACCGCTGGGCTCAAAGAAAAATCCAGTATATTTCGATTAAGGGTAGTGTATCATCGGGACAGACCGGGCATCCCGCCGATGAGACATTCAAAAATGGCTATGGCGATTGCACCGATAAATCGATTATTTTCTGCACTATGCTGAAAGCAATCGGTATCGAGGCTCACCCGATAATTATTATGACAAACGGTAGCGAAAATGTCGATAGATGTATCCCGAATACAGGTGGCAACCACGCAATCACGAAAGTTTTTATGCCCGATGGCAAGGAAATATTTTTAGATGCCACCAGTTCGACATATAAGTTCCCATATTTCAGAAGTGATGACAGAGGAGTTTCTTATGTCGATGCGATTGGCAAAACTGTCGGCATTATTCCTGAAAATCCACCCGAGGATATGCTCGAACATGTCGAGGTCGCCATGAAAATCGACGAAAATGGCAATGCTGTCGCCGATTTTAAATCTACTCCATATAGAATGTTAGAAGCAGCATATCGTGGCTTCTGGGAATGGCAGCAACCCGAAAGATACCAGCAAATTTTCGAGAACTGGATGAACTCGATATTCCCACAGGCAAATCTCGATACATTCGCACTCATAGGTCTCGCAGATATGGATAGTCAACTTGTGGAATGGGCACAAGTCTCTGTTGATTCTTTCCCCGTAACATCTGGGGATATGTGGGTTTTCACAATTCCCGGCATCGAACGCTCTATGAACGGATTCGAGGAAGTTAATCTCGAAAAACGAAAATTCGATATCGAATACACTTGTCCGCGTATGAATGAGTATTCTGTCGAAATCGAACTGCCCAAAGAAGCGAAAATAGTCGCGCTGCCCCAAGATGTCGAACTCGCCTGCGAACCTTATGCTGATTTCTCGCTGACATTCGAGAAAAAAGGGCATAGTGTTCGTGTATATGAAAAATTCAGATTGAAAAAACGGGTCGTGCCTGCGAGCGATTTCCAGAAATATAAGAAATTCATCATCGCTGCAAAACAGGCAGCAGAAAAACGGCTTTTCGTGGAAAAACCATGAACTTATAGCTACGAGTGCATCGGGACGGAAAAATGGGCTTAAAGTTAGTAGTAACTTTGGAGAATTGGATGATTGTTTAGAGAAAATTGCGGATAAAATGGAATTAGAAATTTTCAAAATTCCCTTTAGCGATTTATTTTATTTGCGAACTTTGGCTGAAATTGCAATCTCAAAAAGGAAGAACGAATATGATTGCAAAAAACATTGATCAAATTAGTGAAGAGGATTTGCAAGCCTTAATAGATAATTCAGTATTAGAGGGCAAGACAATAGAATACAAGCAATCTTTACCAGGTAATTCAGATTCTGACAAAAAAGAATTCCTTGCGGATATTTCATCCTTCGCAAACGCTAGTGGCGGTGACTTAATATATGGCATCCTTGAGGATAGG
>JAGGZE010000159.1 GCA_021162205.1 bacterium | reverse complement strand
TGCGATAAAAGTAGAAAATTATGTTTTGAAGAAATATAATAAATGGTTTTTTTATTTAGTATTCATTGCACTTTATATCTTGGGAATTATTTCTTTGTCATATGTAGTTTCAAATGGTTTTACTGAATACTATTATATTTCTCATGGTTCAGGTGAGTCCATGTATCCTACATTTATCGAAGGTGATAAAGTAATGGTTGAAACTAAAGTATTCAAAATAGAAGAAATCAAAAGAGGAATGATAGTTACAGTGAAGTGTGAAGATATCTATGGCGAAAAAAGTAATGACTCACATGGAAAAATTAAAACAATGCAAAAACGTGTAATTGGACTTCCCGGAGAAATTATTAAAATAGAAAGAGGAATTGTTTATATCAATGGAAATAAACTCAACGAACCTTGGGTATATTATGACCCAGAAATATTGGAGCAGTTAAACGATACATCAATCTATATATACTCTAAACATCATAGTTGGATTGAGAATGATTCTTTTGCTGGATTTATAAAGGATACTGTTATAGTTCTCGACTATAAGAATAATGCACACATAATATCAGTTCCACAATATAAAATTCCGGGAACACATTTCTATTTACTTGGCGATAATCGTTTTCATAGTTCAGATAGTCGAAGATATGGAACTTTCAATATCAATGATATCAAAAGCAAAGCATTATATATAAAGCGTCCACTCGCAAGAATGAGAAATTTAATACATTAACTGTGATTTTTTAGTGTTATTTACAATTATTTTATAGAAATAGAAAAAGAATTCTTAACAATTCATCTTTAAACTAATAATGTTTTGGAGGAGTAATCGAATCCGATATTTTTACACTCGATTTCGATATGCTCGGCAGGCTGCGCGGATACAAAAAAACCGGCAGGGACAGCACATTCGATATGGATGAAATAAGCGATAATTAGTCCTTATAATTTTCCGCTGATAATTTTATTTTTTACATCTTGACAAAAGAAAACATTCTATTTTCTTGATAAAAAATTAAACTTTTGAAAAGGAAACAAATGGAAATCTCAGATAAAGTTTTAAGTTCGATTGTATATGAAGCTGGGAAATCGAAGGGATGGCTAAAATTTATAGGAATAATCACAATTATCAGTGGAGCTTTGCAAGCTTTGACTATATTCGGGATAGTTATCGCATGGCTTCCGATTTGGATGGGAATACTACTATTGCAGACTGGCAAATTCGCCGATGCTTTTGCAAACGAACAAGACCCGTCGAAACTTGCAGAGATGCTTCAAAAAATGAGACTCTATTTCACAATTCAAGGGATTCTTATGCTTATCGGTTTGATTGCAGTGGTGCTTACAGTGCTTGCAGCCATCGTTCTGATGATTTTGGGAATAAGCATACCATTTATAGAAAATATAGGAAATATGTAAAATATTTTCCAAGTCGTTTTTGTAACCGCTTCCAGAACAATTGGGAGGCGGTTTTTATTTTAAATTCAATCTTTTACTTTGTAATTATCGATGAATAGTTATATATATCTAAATTATATTAAAATCGAAATCAGGGGGTTTTAGAATGCGTTTTCGTATTGGAATAGCGGTTATTTTATTGGTTATCGGACTTTACTGCGAACTTGCCGGTGCAGATAGAGCGAGAGGTGCTGTTTTATTTTTAACAATCGGTCCTGGAGCTCGTGCCGCCGGTATGGGTGAGGCTTTCGTAGCGGTTGCCGACGACCCGACTGCAACTTATTGGAATCCAGCTGGATTAGGGAAATACCCGCTTTCGAGCCGATGGTATGATTTTCCAGTTCCCGATACTGGAACTCAATTTTTTGCGGCGGTTAGAACTGCGCGAGCCGATATCGATTTCCGAAGATTCGATTTTTGGGCGGCAACTCCGACATCGCTTTCACTTTTGCGGCGAGATAAATGGTATTTAGAGGAAACCTACACTGTCGAGGACCCCGATGGTATGACTATAAAACAAATATTAGGCGAATTTGCATACTTAAAATCTTACGATTCTACTTTTGTCAATACTTTAATTTCTAAGGTGATGAATTACAACAAGTTGACTAAACCTAATGTTCCACAGGATACTGAAATCAAAATTCCGTTCAAATATTTTATTCCAGATACAATCACAGCATTAGCAGGTGCAAATAGAGCTTTGTGGATTGGCACAAAAAATGGATTATATGAATATGCCGCTGGTTCCTGGAAAAAAATAACAAATAACGATGCTCCTAAGGGAATGATAAAAATTTTTTCTGTCGATAGTAAAGATTATCTTTGGGTTGGCACTAAAACAGGGTTATTTGTGAAAAAAGGTTCGAGATGGACTAAACATTCGGCTACCAATGGATTGCCATCATCTAAAATCACAGCGATATATGCAATCAGTCCTCGAGATGTTTGGATTGGAACCGATAGAGGTCCTGCTCATTATAATGGTGCAACATGGAAAAAAGATTTTACTTATGCGCCACAGGGAAGTTCTTTCACATGGGAATCTATTATCGATGACCTTTGCGGTGCTAAGGGCAAACAGCGGAAAAATCTTCTCGTATCCACTTTACAGGCATACAATAAAGTCGCCGATATGAAAACTGTTCCCGATGAGATTAAAGTCCCATATAGTCTCGTTTTTTCAACACCGATAACAACAATTTATGTGGACCATGCTGAAAGAGTTTGGTTTGGAACCGATATCGGTCTCGTTCGGATGGATAAAGCTCAATTTAAAATGTTCGGTTGGCGTGCAGAATCACTTACGACCGAAACGACAATCGAGGGATTTGTGAGAGATAGATGGGAAAATGCATCGGCAGAAACTCAGAAAAAACTCGTTCAAAATATTCGCACTTATGGTTTTATGAATAATACTAAACTCAAAGCAGGCGAGTATATCGAATATCCAGCCAGTCCCGTCAGCGGAAAAATAATCACTTTAAGTAGTGGATTTAGCTGCGATGATATTTTTGTCGATACCGAATATGGTTTGCTTAGATACTATCCTCAATTTCATCAATTCAGATATGTGATGTCCGGCGGACTTTCCGATAGAAAAATCGAACATATTGAAAACCGTGGCGGAGAATTCTTGTTCGGGATAGACGATGAGGTTAAAGTTTATTCGCAGGGCAAACCCGGGTTTTCGCTCATGCATGTTCGCTGGCTACCCGAACTCGCAGAAGATATTTATTACGAATATCTAACGGGAGTATATTATCTTCAAGATTGGGGAACAGTCGGCGGTGCAGTTACATTTATCTCGTTGGGTAAAAGCGACCAAACTACCGAATCTGGCGAGGTTGTCGGTTCGTTCTATTCTTATGAAACCGCATTGACAGCATCTTATGGAGCAAAAATATTCCCGAATTTATACGGTGGATTGAATTTCAAACTAATATACAGTGCTCTTGCTCCAAAAGTCGTTGTTGGACACGAGAAAAAAAGCGGAACTGGAACATCGTTCGCTGTCGATGTCGGTCTTCTGTATGATGGTCCCATCCGCGGATTATCATTCGGCGCTTGTGCGCAGCATCTCGGTCCGAATATTCAATATATCGATGCCGCACAAGCCGACCCACTTCCACGAAACCTAAAAGCTGGTTTCGCATATCGAATACTAAATACCGATTATCAAAAACTCACGCTTGCAGGAGATATCGATAAAGAAATTATTCAGTTCAAAAATCCCGATAATACCTGGCTTTTAGAATGGCACTATGCTGTTAAACACATCGGGTTGGAATATTCGTATTCGAATTTCTTCTCGTTGCGCGGGGGATATATAATCGACTACGATTACTATCCTAAAAGCGATTCATCTGAAAAAGTCAGCACCGATGGATACGAATACGATTCGGGTGATTATATTTCCACTAATTATTTCACTTTCGGTATCGGATTGCACTATGGCAATTTGCAGTTCGATTTTGCGTATATTCCAAAAATTTCCGACCCCGAAAATAAAGGTCAACCGCTTCCTCTGTCGGATATTAAAAGATTATCATTGACAGTAGAATTTTAATTTGAAATGAAATATCCCCATTATTATAATTATTAAAAAATAAAATTAGATTTATTGGGAGAATAGATGAATTTTCGCAAAATTATATACATAGTCGAGATTTTTGCTGTATTCGGCTTATCTGGTGCGAATTTTAAAATCGCTAAAATTTCGCAGTCGCCATTTGTCAGACCGCTGAACTCGATATCTGTTCCGAATCCGAATCCGCCTTATGGACAAAATCTCGTTCGCGATAAATATTCTAAATTACCGATAAATGCTCTGACCGAGCCAGAAACAATCAGTGTTTGCGCTATTCGTGTTCAATTCCAATTAGATTCCACACCGACAAGCACGGGAACGGGACAGTTCGTTTTAGAACCCGATTCCACACAGGTTTTCGACCCGCCGCCTCACGATAAAAATTATTTCGAGACTCATCTCGATGCGTTGGCAAGATATTACTATTTCGTCTCGCACGGCAAAGCCATCGTTCGATATACCGTTTTTCCCGAAAACGACACATCTTCATATACACTACCCGATTCTATGGGTTATTATGGACCGGATAGTTGGTTCGGGAACGATTTGGGAGCGAGACTCGGCGGATTTTTCACCGATGCAATTCTGCTTGCAGATTCACTCGATACAATCGATTGGTGCGATTACGATGTCGTGATTATATTTCACGCCGGCAGCGATTGGCAGGACGATGTTGCAAGTTTCTATCCCGATTACGCCGAATATTATCCCGATATATTTATTCCCAGTCCCGATGATTTGCCGACTGCGTTCATTGTGATGCCCGAACCTGTTGTTGCCTGTGTCGACAGAGGAGTCGTTATGCCTGAATCGCCATCGCAGGATGGACAACTTGTTGTTTTAAATGGAATACTCGCACACGAATTTGGACATGCCGCATTCGGATTAATCGATTTGTATTCGACCTATGATTTTTATCCAGCTGTGGGATATTTTTCCATTATGGATTCGGGACATAATATCGCTGTAGCACTTATCGATTCGGCATCGGGAGATACATTCGTCGTAAGTGGTGTTCTGCCCGTATATCCGATGGCTTGGGAACGAGCGTATATCGGCTGGGAAAATGTTTTTAATCTAACCGAATCGACAAATGCTTTCAATTTGCGTGCCTGCGAAATGCCACTCGATACAACCGATTCATCCTCGACAATCGCAAAAATCCCTATCGATGAATTCGAATATTATCTGCTCGAAAACCGAAAAGCTGAAATCTGGTCGTATGACGACGATATCGCGATAAAACAGGATTCGGCAACGGGTGTAATCGAGGGAATTCAGGTTAATAATGAATATGTCGGTGCTTACGATTATTTACTTCCCAGCAGTGGTATGTTGGTATGGCGTGTCGATGAGCGAGTCGCTTACGGCGATTACGATGACAATGGCACGAATAATTTCGAGGATAACGAACTTCAATGGAATTGGCAGCATCCATTCATTCAATTGATAGAAGCCGATGGCATTCAGAATATCGGTATGCTCAATGATGAATATTTTTTGGGTTCGGCAGAGGATTATTTCGATTGGCCTAATAATACTCATTTCGGACCGAATACCGAACCATCATCGAATAGCTGGAACGGTTCATACACAGGCATCGACATAAGCGATATATCCAAAGCCGATACTGTAATGACATTTTCATTTCAATATGTTGGACCTCATTTAATTTGGGAAAAGACCGTCGGTTTTCCACTCGATGATGAACTTACCGCTGTCGATATCGATGGAGATGCGATTTCCGAAATTATCGGGACAACTGATGGAATGGTTTTTATCTGGCGAACGGATGGCTCACAAATGCTCGATAATACCGATTCTGTCGGATTGATTATATACGATGGCGATACATTGGCATATCCGCTTCCAATCGTTTTTGAACTCGATACGAATTGCACATCCGTTTCTGTCGGCGATATCTTTAACGATGGCACACAGGAACTTGTTCTTGGAGACGATGCAGGTAATTTATGGATGCTCTATCCCGATACGACGGGTAATCGTTTCCCTGCGGTAACAGGTTTCCCTGTAAATCTCGGCGGCTCGATTAAAGTCCCGCCTGTTATTATATCGGATATAAATGGCGATGGTATCGGAGAAATTATAGTCGGCACGGATGATGGTATACTCACTGTGATGTCAGGTAGTTCGATATATTGGCAATATAATATGCGTGGTAAATTCATCGGTGCATTTAAATTACCCGATGATAGAATCGGTGCGATTGCTCAGCAGACTCTTGGAAGATTGTATATATTTTCATCGGATGGTGAATTGCTTGTGCAAAAGGATTTGCCCGTCGGTGATTTGAACACTCCCGCTGTTGCTATTCGAGATGATGACACATTGATAATTCTGACATCGAAAGGTGTCACAAATGAAACGGGCGGTTCGATAACGACTTCGCCAGCGCCTGTTGGGAAACCATTGCCGAATGGTGAACCCGAAGGTGAACTGCTGATAATCGACACGCAGGGCGAAATTGTCGATGGTTTCCCTGTCGAATTGTATAACGAGCCATCCACACCTGTTCTTGCGAATGGAATAGATATATGGTCTTCATCGGATAGCGATGGCGATATTGTCCGCGGCGACAGGCGATTCGAGATTGTTTTCACTGCGGACACATTGCTGTATTGCTATCACGATAATGGTGCACCGTGCGAGAATTTTCCGATAGTATTATACGACGATAATTTTGTGAGTTCTCCCGCTATCGCAGATTTCGATGGCGATAGTCGGATAGATATTATCGCAGTTTCCGAAAATTCACGGCTTTATGCGTTCAAATTCGATGGTGAACTAATCGGGAATTATCCGCTTGCTGTCGGCGAATCGGATATTATGCCTGTCGCTATAAATGTCGATAGAACCGATATTTCGGGAAACATTTCGCTTTTCATCGGTTCGTATCAGGGAATTTTATATCGCTGGGATGGTTTCGGTGATGAGTGTTTTGGCGAGGAATGGGGACAGTTCGGATTGTCATCGTATTATAACCGTGTTTGGTATGCGCCATATCTATCGAATAGTTCACTCACAAATAGAGGGCTTGTCGAGTTTTACAATTATCCAAATCCCGTTAAGGACTTAACTTATTTTAGATACATTTTAACAAATTCTGGCGATGTCGAATTGACAATATATAATGAGAATGGAACAATTATTAAGAAATTCAAAGATAATGCCGAAAAAGATGTCCCAAATGAAATTTTGTGGAATACCACTGGAGTTTCGAGCGGGATATATGTGGCATTGCTGAAATCGAATGTAGATGGTAAAACCGAAACAAAAAGGCAAGTATTAGCAGTTATAAAATAATCGATAATAAATCGGATTATATGAAAAAAGCACTTATATACATAATTTTTATTCTGACGGGAATATATGGGGTGCCGCTACTTCCGTTCTATGCCGATTTCACCGACAATTATTGGAGCGGGTGGACAGATGTGGATGTTAGTCCTTATTCGGCCGGACCATCGAACTGGACAACTATCGGCACTGTTTTGCAGCAGACATCGAATATATATACAACCGAAGATGAATATGTCGTATATTCCGGGACTTATATATACGCAGGCGATACATTATGGCAAAATTATACGATAATGGCACAGTATCTTTCGCTCGACGATGATGGTTTCGGCGTGATGGTTCGCTATCGAGATGGCGATAATTTCTATCGATTTATGATGCTTCAAGATTCTACAAATGGTGGACCATTTAGGCGAATAGAGAAAAGGGTAGGTGGTATATTCACTACTCTCGCCGAGGATACATCTAATTTCACATATCCCTCGGTTTTCAGTTGGATAAATTTTATAGTGTATGACGATTCTCTGATTGTATATCTCGATGGTGTCCGTTTTCTTGCGACAACCGATAGCGACATTTCGAGCGGCGGTGTCGGTTTTGCCTGTTATGCAAATAACGGTTTAAGTATCGATAATGTTCTTGTTTATCCCGCTAAAATCGAAACCGCTCCATATACGACAGTTGTAACCGGTCCCTATCTGCAAATGCCCGATACGAATTCGATGACAGTCTGTTTCGAATTGAACCTGCCCGGTTCTGCTACGGTCTATTATGGAATCGATACATTTTCGATGACCTGTATCACGGATACGACAACATCGATGAGGCACTGTATTAAACTCGATGAACTTATATCGGATACACTTTATTACTATCGAATAGGAACTACGGATACTATAATTTCCGGAGCCGATTATTATTTTAGAACAATGGGAGATGAAAATTCTTATAGATTGTGCATCTGGGGAGATAATAGGACTCAATATCACGAACATTATGCCGTAGTTAATCGAATGGCACAGGAATCGTGCGATGTTGTTATAAATGTCGGCGATGTTGTTACCTATGGTTCGAATTATACTCAGTGGCAGCGGGAATATTTTCTTCCCGCTGAGAATATTTTGAAATACACTCCATCTTATATCGCTATCGGCAACCATGAATTCGATGCTCACTGGTTCTACGATTATGTGGCTCAACCGGGCAACGAACATTACTTTGCATTCACCCGCGGTCCTGTTAGATTTATTATTCTCGATACGAATTATCCATACACTCCTGGAACCGATGAGTATAATTGGTTTGTTAATGAACTGTCGTCGAGCGAATATAACGATGCTATATGGAAATTTGTGTTTAATCACCATCCGCCTTATTCAGAGGGCTGGGATTCCCCCGGATACGATGGCGAACCCGATGTGCGCGATTATCTTGTCCCGCTGTATGAATCGAATAATGTTACCGCTAATTTTGCTGGACACACGCACGATTATGAACGAGGCGAAAAGGACGGTGTATTATATTTTATCACAGGTGGCGGTGGTGCACCACTCGATACTTGGCAGCAGGATTGGGAATATATTACAGTATATCATAATGTGTATCAATATATGTTCATCGATATTTCTCACAGTTCGCTTTTTATCTGTTGTAAAGACACAAATGGCATAGTTTTGGATTCTATTACTGTCTATCCATTGAATATATCGGAAAGCATCAATTTACCACAGAAATTAACAATATCGACAAACCCGAACCCGGCTAATAGTGTTATAAGATTTTATGGATATGCACCTGAAAAAGGACGATTGAATATTTATGATTTAAATGGAAAAGTAATCGATTATTTCCCCGTGAGAATTGGAAAATTCAGTATCAATTGGTCGCCGAAAGTTTCATCAGGAGTTTATCTATATGAAATAATTTCCGGCGATTTTGCACAAAAAGGTAAAGTTGTAATTTTGAAATAATGGAGGTAAATATGCGTTTCTCGATTTTACTGATAGTAGCGATTATCACAGTTTCTATCATAAGTGCTGAACCCTTATATTACAAGGATATGACGGTTAGTCATCTTGTGAAATCGGAAAATATTTCAGATGATAAATCGTCATCGGATGAATTGTTCAACAGTGAGGATGTGCTTTCGATAAAAAGTGCATTCTTACTGTCTCTCGCAATTCCAGGTGCCGGTGAATTTTATTCTAAATCTTATATTAAAAGTGCTGGATTTTTTGCCGCCGAGGCTGCTTTCTGGGGTGGTTTCGCATATTATATGGGCCAATATTCTTCGCAAAGGCAGGAATTTCGCGATTATGCCGACCAGCACTGGATTAAAGATACTTTTATTGTCTGGTATGATTCGATATGTGCCTTGAAAGATACAAGTGAACTTGGTATTGAAATTTTGCCCGATACGAAAACACAGCAATATTACGAGATGATTGGGAAATACGATTGGTTCACAATCGGTTGGGATGATATTATAAATAGACCAGAGGGCGATTTCTATATGATTGTGGATTCCACTTATGGAATTGCGATTGTTAACCAGACAAGTGAGGTTCACGATGAAATAGTGAAATTTTTGAGCGGATTTCCATCACCGCATCGTGACTATTATATGAATATGCGTAGCGATGCCAATGAAAAATATTCGACGGCGAAATATTTTGTTGGAGCAGCAATACTCAACCATTTACTTTCTGCGTTCGATGCTGCGTTCACTGCGAAAAAGCATAATGATAAACTATATCGTGGATTTTCTGGAATTAAGGAAATTAAATTGACACCATCGGTAGCTATGCGAAACGGAAAGCCGATACCGATTCTGACTTGTGTAATAAATTGGTGAAAAAACTTGCAAATTAAATTTTTTTTAATTATATTTTTAAATTATAGAAGATAAAACGATATAATCCCAAATCGGTCGTAATTGGGAAAGAAATAATGCACAGGAAAAAAGTGTGTTCGGTTAATTTTGCATCTATTTAAAGAAATTCAGGAGGTTTTTTATGTGGAAAGCTACAATATTATTGGCGTTAACATTTGCAATTATCGTGGCGAGTCCTGTTCTCGATTGCCCCGATATATCGACAAATCCATCCGCTTATGCAGAATGGAAAACAGAATATGCTCGTTCACTTCGACCCGAACGAATATCTATGACCACATCGCCGATGGAAATCCGCACTAATAACGGATATGTCGAAGCTGTGGTCGATAATACAACAGGCGAATTCGACGAAGGCGGCGACCCACTCGGTGGAGGTGGCTATGTCAAACTCACATATTCATATAATACATCTTTTTATTCCAGTGGAACGGAATGGGTAATGTATTATGTCGATGGCACCACAGCTAAAACAGCGGGTGGACTTTCTGGACTTCCTGCACCCGATGCCTGTTATAGTTCGGGCGATACAATATTCTCGATTTGGAACAACTGGAACGGTGTCTATATTCGTCAGGAAATCCGTCCTGTAAGTCTCAGCAGCACTCCAGGTGCAAGCGAACAAATTTTATTTCGTGCGGTAATGAAATCCGCAGATGGAGCTTCTCATGACTGCGGATGTATCGTATATTACGATACGATGCTGCGCGACCACGATGATGCTCGAATTGCGACTGCATTTGGGTATACTGGAATTTCGCAGATTTTCTTTGCGACCGACCCTGCTGGTATTCCACCGATATGGCATGCTTATGAAATCTCTTTTCCGCCAGCTCCCGCAGACCTTGTTGCTACTGGTATTCTTCGCGGCTGGGAATCCGCACAGCCCGATGTATTCTGGTATGGAAGTTGGCCATCGTCTTATGGTAATGGTTGGGCAGATTCCGAATGGATTTCCGATGCAGGCGGCACATTCGGCGATTCTGCAACAATGGTAAAATGGTATCCCGTAAATGTTACTTCCGCTTCGACCGATTCCACTGTTTTTGCGACTTATTATGGTATCGGTGTTGTCGAGGGCGATTTTGTGTTCGACCATACTCCACCGGAACTCATAGCAACCTGCTCCGATGTTCATCCAAATCCTATGCCCTTGACTGTTCAGATTTCAAATGGATTGCTCGAAACGGTCGATAATGTCTATGTATTTTTAGACTTAACTGGCACCGATTTAACTATTATCAGTGGCGATAATCCTGCATCGTTCGATTCCATCGCAGGTTTCGGCGGTTCACAGATTGTCGAATGGGATGTCCAAGTCGAACCAGATGCTTTTGGAACAACACAATGCTATACAATTACTGCTGTTTCCACCGAGGATTCGATATATCTTGCAGATACTTTCTGCATCGATATTCCAGAACTTATTTCGATTTCCACATCGACCTGGGCGGACAGTGTAGTAGTTTCCCCCGGCAGCGATGTTCAACTTCATTCATCGGTAGATTGGTCTGGCGGAACAGATATATTAACATATAGCTGGGAACCCACCGCAGGTTTATCCGACCCATCGTTGCCTAATCCTGTCGCAACAGTCGAAACGACAACGACTTATATTTTAACAGTCGGAGATACCACCGATTGTGTCGGAATAGATTCGGTAATCGTTCATATGCAACGACTCGATACAATATGGTTCAGCGAGGAAACCGATTGCGATGGGCAAAATGTTGTCGAGATATGTTATATCCTTCGAGGTGACCCCGGCGATATTTCTGTTATTGCAAGCACAGATGGCGGAATCGAATGGGATGCTCCGATGGTTACACTCGAAAATACCACAAACAATCTCGGCGAAGCTATTAGTGCCGGTCAACATTGTTTCGATTGGGTAATTAGCGACGATATACCCGATTACGAAAGTGATAGCGCACAGGTTTCGATTCAACTCGGCGGCGGCGATTCACTTCGGCTGACAACTGCTGCCGATTTCTCCGATGGCGAATTCGCTCATATAAACATTATAACTCCCGACCCTGATGGTGAAGATGACGGTGCATTAGGAATTCAGGCAGGTTCTGATACTATTATGGTTTTGCAGGTCTATCCCGATGGACATTGCACAGATTGTGTTTCCGATGCGATTTACACATATATGCGTGATGGCGACCCACCATTGAATTTGAAAATTTATCTTATGCCGATTTCGACATTTAATACTATGGCGACATCTCCTGCAAGTAACTTATCGGTGCAGTATATAGATGAATCGGGGACAATCCATTCTGCCGAGGATATGGTATTCTCCGATTTCGATGTGGTTATGTTCGGTGTAGCGGATTCTTATGGCGGTAATGACCTCACTACTGCAAGTGTCGATGCTGTTAGAACTTTCTGTCAACTCGGCAAAGGGCTCGTTCTTATGCACGATACTGCGGGATGTTCTCCTGGTGTATGTATGCCTAATTTCTGTTCGTTGACCGATATTTCAGGAATTTCTTGCATAACAGCATCATCGTGGACTCTTTTCACGAATGTGTATCGAGTTGCCGATGATACATTGCCCATTTTGAATGCTCCTTTCGAAATCCCCGATACTTTTAGTGTTCTCAATTGTCATTGGAAAGGTCAGGTTGTCGAGGATGGCTGGACACTTTATAGAGGAATTGGTTCGGGAAGTATCACCGAAGATAATTTACTATATTGGCAGGCATATCATAATTCTGAATACAATTCGTTCTCGAGTTTTTACAGTTATGGACACACGGAAGCATCTCCGATGGAATGGGAAGCTAAAGCTATGCTCAATTCGATTTATTATTCATATCATGGTGGAATCGGCGCAGGTGTATATACGAGTTCTGCAATCGATTTTTCATCGAGTAATGATGTTATGGTGAATTGGAGTGCCGATGTTCCAACCGGGGCATCGATTCACATAGATGTTGCAATCGATACCTGCATAGGATTGGATGAATGCTGGACAGAATGGTTTGTTCCGAGTGCAATTCCCGATGTTGCATTCGACCAGATTAAATATCGCGTGGGGATGTCTCCGAACAGTGACGATGAAAGCCCGATTCTTCATTGGATAAAATTCTCGACTGGCGGCACAGCGACCGATATTGTCGAAATCGGACCTATGGATAGTCAACCGCCGATAGTGAATAATATTTGTCCACCCGATACTGTCCAATATGGCGACACGATTTCACTCGGTTGGGATATAGACGATTTGCACATTACAAGTGATGAACCGTGTTCTATTTTTGTATATTACTGCGATGGAATAGATACTTTCCTTTCGACCGATTCGATTGTTTGGTCGCCTTTACCTGTTGTGTGCGAAAGTGCATATTTTGCCGTATCCGCAGCAGATTCGTTTTGCAATTGGGGATACGATACCTGCGCATTTGTGATTCTTGCTGCGGGAAGTATTCGAGTTGCATTTCCCGAAACATCCGCTCTCGCCTGCGATACTATCGATATTCCGATTGCGATAACCGATATGTATCTTCCACTTGCGAGGGAATTTTCGATTTATTTCAGTGTGAACAGTGCAATCGTTACACCGCTCAGTTTCACACCTGCGATATCGCCCGCTGCCGATTCTACCGATTTTGGAGGCAGTGGCGATAACTGGTATGTTAAATTCTTCTGGACAGATAGAATTTATATCGGAAACGATATTTTTGGCACTGTCAAAATTGCAGTTAATTGTAATGCAAATGGTGGCGATTTCACTCCGCTTCATTTCGATTCGTTGAAAACCGACTTAATGGAAACGCACTGGGATAATGGAATAATTGCTATAGAATACAGTCCCAATCAATGGCTACAGGTGCTTCGGTTCGATGATATTGCTGGAATCAAACCACGAGCTACACTGGCATTTGGAAATGCTATGGAAGCCACCGATGACTATGATGCCGCTTACGATGTTCTGCAAACTCCAGCGCCACCGACTGATATACAGGTTTGGTTCGCTCTTAACGACCCGATACACCCTGCATTTAATATGCTTGCGAGAGATATTCGCGATATGAATCCCGTGAATGTCTGGACAGTCATTATAAACGAAGACAGTGAAACCTATGTCCATTGGGACCCGCGGACATTCGATGAAGGATTATATATTCTAAATGATTATCAAGATATGCGAGCCGATACGGATTATATAGCAGAACCATACGAGACATTGATTATAACTTGGTCGCTTCCAGAATTCGAAACGCAGACAATTCATTTATATCCCGGCTGGAATCTTGTGTCGATACCAGTTCAAAATCCAAGCGGTTCACCGGCATCGATATTCCCAGGCATTTTGTTCGGACCGCTGGGGTATGATGCATTCGTGAGAAATTATTATCTTGCAGACCATATAGAATCCGGTGCTGGATATTGGGTATTCAATCTTATCGAATGCGATATTCCGATTATCGGTGTTCCTGTCGAACAATATGGTCGAACAGTGTCACGAGGTTGGAATCTTCTTGGTGCTACTATAGATACATTGCCATCCGATGCGATTTCGATTTCGCCATACGGTTCGGTAATGTCTGTATTCAGATTCGATGCACCGACTCAAACTTATTTACCATCATCGACACTCGACCCCGGTAATGGATACTGGATATTCATCACGAACGGTGGCACGATTTGGGTTCCCGGTGAATAATTGTATATCGAAATTTTAAGAAATTAAAATCGAGATTTCTATTTATTTATAGTGATTTTTATAATCGAGGGAGAATTATCGGCTAAATAAATATCGGACAAAACATATGAATAAATCGCATATAATAACATTAGTATTTTTTCTCATCGCAGGTTTTGTTTTGGCACAATCGCCTGCTCAACGGGAACGAATTTTTCGCGGGGGCAGTTTTTCTGAGGATGAAACAAGCGCTAAACCCAAAAGCATCTGGAAAGCTGTCGGGTTTTCACTACTCATTCCCGGCGCTGGTGAAATGTATCTCGGTGCAGGAAAATCGGGTATTCCATTGACAGTTGCCGATGGTTTTATTCTAAGTTCGGGTGCATATTTTGCGATTAAGAGAAATTGGTTATCGAGCGAATATAAAACCTTTGCTGCAAAATATGCTTGTGTCTCTATCGATGGCAAAAATGATGATTTTTTCAGAACAATCGGACTATATCCAGACCGTTATACTTATAATTACATTCAAAGATTATACGATAGAGACGAAGCGATTACTTATCCCGAAACACCCGAATGGAATTGGGTTTGGCGAGATGAAGATACTCAGGTTAGATATTACGATTTACGAACGGATTCCGAACGAGCTTGGCGAAATTTTAAAATTGCACTTGGAGCTGCAGCAGTGAATCGTTTGATTAGTGTGATAAATGTCATTCGGCTCTCTCGAGGTGGTGCAGGTTGGAATATTTCAGCTTGTGCATATCCCGATAAGGCGGATGGATTGGGTGTTTCTGTTGAATTAAAATTAAATTTCGATACATTTAAGCAGGAGTAATAATGACAAAATTTACTGTGATTATAATTTTTATATCGATTATTGTTTTTGCTCAAGAACTTGTCTCTATGAGTAATGGCGATGTAGGCATTGTCGTGGATAAGGTTACCGGGCAATTTGCCATCGGTGATGTTTCTGGAAACCCTGTTATTAATGGCTATCCTAATGACCCATACAATACTCATTTCTGTGTAAAATTCAATGGCATTTATTATTCCAATGAATCTGGAATTGGCGATGGCACATTTTCACTTCGCGATTCAGCTCAACAGATTGAAAATACAATATCGATACAGTTCAATATCGGTGCAAATCGTGTATGGGAAAAATTTTATACATTGGATGAACCCGACCTGAGCGGTTTTATATATATCGAATATGTTTTTTATAACGATGACCCTTTAGATAGTGCGATTATTGGTTTCTCCGAATATATGGATATTTTAATCGGCGATAATCCCGCACCGACAACCGTAATTCCCGGCGAAATTATAAGAAGGGAACGAAAATTTGTCGACTCCATAATGCCTGCATACTGGACATTTTTCAGCGATTACGGAGATACCGATTCGTTTCTTGGGCAAGGTGTGCCGATTGGAAGAGATGAAATCTATGCCGATATGGTTATTTTTAGTAATACCGATTCTATCTACGATGCTACCTGGGATTATGTTGCTCTTGTGGATTCGATTATCGACCTCGCAACTTTTATGCGATGGAATACGGAAATTATTAATCCTTATGGTATTTATATTGTCGGGCATTACTATGGACTTGGATACCCAAATGCCGAAATCGACGATGTTTTAAAAAAATTAACACCTGCACGATATATAATCGATTCGCCTTATCCCAATCCTACGAATGGCGCGGCGAAAATAGGAATCGAAGTTTTAGATTATCCACAGAATATTATTGTCGATGTGTTCGGTATTTCGGGACGCCAGGTCGCTCATATATACGATGGTAATCTCGATGTCGGCAAGCATTCATTTAATTGGAATCTGAAAGATTCTTATGGGAAAGATATTCAATCTGGTATTTATTATTTTGTTATATCATCTGGGCCCAGCAAGAACTGTCGTCCTGTGCTTGTGGTAAAATAATTATCGACGCAGTATAGTATAGAATTAAAATTTAATTTATTTTTTTCGAGGGGAAAATAATGAAAAAAGTATCAATTTATTTATTGCTGTTCCTTGTGTCTGCGATATTTGCAGAATATCCATCGGGATATTTTTACGCTATTTTCAGAGGAGACACATTTTGCGTGCAACCTATAATCACAGATTCCACTACCGAAGCCGCATGGTTCGATTATACATCGGCGAGTATGCACACAGGTTTCGAGACCGCTTTTGAAAGCCATTTTTTCTTCTTCTACAATCCTATGACAGGCAATATCGGATTTGTTATTCAGCACAATATCGATGAAATAGGCACTGCCGATGCTACCTGTATCGTATATCTCGACGATATTCCGTCCGCCTGTTCTCTTGCTATGAGCGACGATGCCGGCGAATTTGATTTGACAGCATATCCACAGGGAAACTGGCATTGGTGGGACAATACCGATGGCGGTGCATTCTATATACCGAGAGACGAATGGCAGTTCACGATTAGAACGACTTATGGAAGCACCGACCCGATTCTTTCGATATGGTTTATATCCGGAGATGATGGCAGCGCTCGAATCCGTCTCGATACCGTATATATCGACCAGGAAGATACTTTGATTGTCGGACATGGATTTCTTCAATTGCTTGCTTTTGTAGATTCATTAGATTTCGATAGCGTAAATGTATATACGACCGATACATTACATTATCCTGTATGCAATTCCGATGAGACAATCGATACGCTAATAATTAGTGGTGTTTCGTTAAACCATCCCGAAGCATATACGGTGCTTTATTACCCTACCGAACTTGCACCTGGCGAATGCGATGATATAATTGTTACATTTCATCCATCGGACACCGGTTATTTTTACGATACACTCGAAATCGATAAATTTATCCCATGTGATTCGACCACTTATGTTCCTATTTTCGGGCATTCGATTCAGCCGAGAATAGATTCTGTATGGTTCAGCGAGGAAACCGATTGCGATGGTCAAAATATAGTTGAAATATGTTATAATTTCTATGGCGATGCAGAATCGTTCTTTCCTGTGAATGCTCAATTTTCTATGGATACATCGACAGGGTTATGGTTCGATTTCGCAGATTATACACTCGAGGAATTCGATGACGATATGGGCGATTCTATCTCACCAGGAATTCACTGTTTCTACTGGATTATGAGCGATGATATGCCTAATGTCGAAGTGAATAATTTTGCTGTAGAAATTGCAGCGGGAGAAATTACTCATACACAAATGGAGATTCCGAGTCTTTCGACAACGACAGAATACTGGGATACTATAACTATGAGTTGGTTGCCTGCTGTCGAGATATATTTTTCGGGATGGGGAACCCGTATCCTGCCAGGTTCCTCGTGGCTTTGGGATAGTGTATATACGGGTAGTATATTGCATCGTTGTCTGACTTTTCGCTGTATTATCGAGACAGCACCCGGCGCTGTTATCGATTCGGCTTCGGTCGATATGTATGTCGATAACGCTGCTACTTTCTATATGAATGGAGATTCTATCGGTGCAGATGATGATGGCTCTACATGGACAACTATATGGACTTTCGATATGCAACCATTTATGCATGGTGGTGCAGATACAATGACTATTATCGCATGCGATTTATCGGCAGTAGCTGTGGGATTAGATTTTCTTGCAACTGTTTTTTATACTATACCTACCTTTTATTCCGACACTGCAATCGGTCCTGTCGATTCCAAACCTCCCGATGTTTCGCTGAACTGCCCTGCCGATACGGTATACTATGGTGATACTTTATCTTTCCCTTGGACAGTCGACGACTTTTTCCCAAATGCCGCCGAGCAATGTTCGGTATTCGTCCATTACTGCGATGGTATAGATACATTTCTCGCCGATGATTCTATTATATGGACACCGCCGATGGTTTTTTGCGACAGCGCATATATCGCAGTGTCAGCTCCCGATTCGTTCTGCAACTGGGGCTACGATACCTGCATCTTTGCGATAATAGCGGCGGGAAGTATTCAAGTTGTATTTCCCGAAACATCGGCGTATGCCTGCGATACTATCGATGTGGCTATTACTGCCCAGGATATATTTCTTCCTATAATGAGCGAATTTAATATATGGTTCAAAATCAACAGTTCGATTGCGACTGTTCTCGATTTCACTCCCGCTGTAGCGCCTGCTGCCGATTCTATCTATTTCGATGGCTCGGGCGATGATTGGTTCATAAAATTTATGTGGAGCACGAGAAATATACTTGAAAACGATACACTCGGATATGTTAAACTCACGATATCGTGCGATGCCGATGGCGGCGACATTACACCGCTGTATATAGATTCGGTAACATCCGATATAATCGATAC
>JAGGZE010000037.1 GCA_021162205.1 bacterium | reverse complement strand
CCTGCAAATGCAGTTGAAAAAAATGCCATCCGCTATGCCAATATCCCGAATCGGGTTGAAATTGGAGCAGCGATTCGGCGGGGTCGAAATATAGTTCTGTCGAATCGAGTGTATATGTATCGACACTATCTATTATAAGCATAGTAGAATCTGTGTCTAAGGGCATACACAGCGAATCGTAGTGTATATGAAATATAATCGGTTGGTCATCACAAGCGATAATAGAGTCGTTCGGCGGAGTGATAAGTTCGGCGGAAAGAATTGCAGTGAATATAATAGTAAAACAGGTATCATCACAATTTGGGGCACACAAGTCAGGGTCATCGCAGGTAATAATACATATACGGTGTTCACCAGCAGACCAGCCAGTATCAGGACATATATATAGAGTCCCCGCCACACCAGATAGCGAATAATATATCGTATCTGTCGAATCGATAACATAATATCCCGTATCGGAATTCAGCCCCGAAATCGTATCTGTCAATATAATTTCAACAGAATCTAATTCATCAGCCAATATATGATTTATTATATCAATATCTGGAGGGTCGAAATCGAATATTGCAGTATATGAAGAATCGAATGTATTTCCACATGTATCCTCTATATGAAGTGAAAATGTATGCGTCCCTGATGTCCAATAATCTGTCGATGGCGGTGTAAATGTGAGATATGGTTCCGTATAATCGATTTCCGACGAATCTATCGTATAATCTATACCATCTATCGTCAATATAATCGATGAGGTATCGAGCGGACAAGTAGTTTCCATACTATCCGAAAGACAACGAAATATATTTTTCCCCAACTGACAATTGTCCGCTGCGACATTACCTGTTCGTATACTCCCATAATATCTATCCCCATTGCAAAGAAAATGCTCGTTTGCATAGGCGAATATTTTACCAGAATAATATGTATCTACCGCCATTATACAGTTACTACCATAGTGAACTATACATTGCTCATCCGAGCAATCTATAGGAAATGGTTTGTAAAAAGTGATGGAATTGACACCATCTAACACAGGGTGAGAACCCGATACTCCTATGGAATCAATATCGCCGAGCCGAGGAGTTATATATGAAATCCCTACAAGCGATAGAATATCGTTGTGAATTGCCGCTTCGTGATAATCGCCCGCAGGAGCACCAGGAATCGATAGCAAACTTCCGCCTCGACGAATAAATGATTCGAATGAATCTATTTCTTCGGAAGTAAATGAATCCCATATATCATACAACAGGAATACTATATCATAATTATTGAGCAATGTAGATACATCGGTTAAAGGCGATACTGAATTTACATATATTCCCATAGATTCGAGAGTATCGATTAAAAAGTTCCCCATACCAGTCGAATCGTGTGAGAAATAATCATAATATCCATGATTATCGCCTATTATCAATACCATAGTAGATTCGATTATGGTCGAGGTCGTATATATATAAAATATAATTTGTTGGTCATCGCAAGCGATAATTGAATCATTCGGAGGAGTAATGAGTTCAGCAAAAAGTCCAGTAGAACATGGAACACAACATTCATCGTATCCCCAGTTGCAGAAACTGTCTCGCACGACGACTCGAAAACATATACTATCGCAGGATATGTCTGGGACAACCCAATCGTATAGTGTATCTGTAGTCAGTATAGTATCTACGATTCCGCAATAACTGACATATAATGTGCATTCATCATTGCTCCAGAAAAGGTCATCGATTGTCCAATGAAGTGATAAAGTATCACCTGGATTAACAGTGCTATCGGGACAGAAAAGAGAAACATCGGGTGGATGAGAATCTAAAGGATTATATGCAGTATCCGATGCTGGACAAAGCCACGGTCTCAGCCAGTCGCTATCGCCATATATAAATACATCATCGTGAGTATGATGAGAAAGATAGAAAAAACATCCATCCCAAGCAGCTCCAACAGGATATGAATATGGTGTAGAGTATATATCGATTACATCGCCATCGAAATCGAATAGCCATATTTCATTCGATGGTGCATAAGTAACATAAAATATACTATCGAGCATAGTCATACCCTCGTAATTGTCCATACTGCCATCTGGAATGTCTATTGTAACAACTCGTTCTAAAACTCCGGGCGAAACAAAACTGTCGGGATAAAATCCCATTATATATCCACCATAACCCATACCATCGGAAATAACATAAATCAAAGAATCATCGTGAGTAAGTCCCTCGAATTACGGTGTTATTGAAATTCCCGAGAGAGCGAGCGAATAAGTATTAACTAATGTCATAGTTTCATAACTTATTTGGAAAATATGATTGTGATGTTCGCAAACCCATAGGTATCCAAAGGCATAAGTTATTCCTTGCCCGGGAGAACTGTATGGCACAGGAATATTGACTGTTCTCATTAGTTCGCCTGTGCATTTATCATATTCATAAAGATTGATATTGCTTCCAGGAGCACCATCCGATACTCCGATAACCGACCATGGTGTTGTCGTCATATCCTGATTCGACCCCATCGGCGAAATTATAGTATCGACAATTTCCCATACGAAAGAATCGGAACATTCCTCTTCATCGGATATAGTGGATACATTAACAACCCAGTCCATTCCCTCGGTATCTGGAAAATCGGTGCTCATAAACCATTCGAAACAATGTATTCCAGGAAGTATACTATCGCCGATATCGCCCGCTGTGTCCTCGAATGTAATGAACCAATCCTCGCCGAAATCGACCCAAGTCGCACCGCTATCTGGGCTGATTTGAATCGATATATTTGATGAAGTATCTCCCGAAAGTATATAGCAAATTTCGACTATATTGCTATCGTTGCAGTCGGTTTCCTCGAAGAACCATACCGAATCTATTGTTGCAATCGTATCCTCACTGCAAAGTGTAAAATCGAATTCTATTTGCTCGAGCCATGGCAGATATGCTGGATTTGAATACCACAGTTCTGCGCGATATTGAAAATACCGATTTCCAATAATCGATGCCGGCAATGGAGAATCATCTGTTAATGTGTCCCATTCTGTCCAGGAAACATCGGGTATCGAAGTATCTCCGCTTCGACCTAAAATGATAATCTGCGAACCGGTAGGTATCGGTAATGTTCCGCCAGAATAATCTCGCTCATCATAAGCATCCCAAGAAACTATACCAGAACATATCGAATCGCCTGCATCGAATATACTGCTCTCATAGAATGCAGTCTTTGTTTTATTTAAAATATTTCCAGGGTTTCTAAACATCCCATGATGGTCTTGATTAACAGGGAATGATTCGTAGCTAGAAAAATCGGGTCCATAAAAGAGATATGATTGTGTTTCCATATTATCAATATAAATATCCACATAACCATCGTTATTTACATCGATAACCATTCCGCCCGATGCATCGACAGGAAATGGTCCTACTGAATATGAACTCGCATCGCTGAAATATGGTATAGCACCGGTATTTTCATATATTTTTAAATATTCTGCGGGGTGTCCATCAAAGAAAAGTATATCGAGCCAACCATCGCCGTTAAAATCATATATATTCGAACCGCCATGGCAAGATCCAGGGTGAATCGGAATATCTGTGGTGAAATGTCCTGTTCCATCATTGAGCAAAACATTGGCAATATCGGCAGAACTTGTCCAAAAACCAGTTGAAACAATATCGATATTACCATCATTATCGATATCACCGACAGAAATTCCGTGTCGTCTATCACTTCCAGTGGAGAGAAAAATTGAATCCACAGTAAAAATTCTTGAGCCATTATTTCTGAAAATGTAAAGTGGTCCATCGGTCGTTCGACCATAAACCGCCATTATATCGAGGTCGCCATCATTATCTATATCTGCTGCTTCGACACTAAAATGAGTCCCATATTCTATATCGAATACAGTATTTGTTAATGATTGCCAGCCGTGAATTCCACCCGAATCTCCCCAATAAATCCGAAAATCATCTTCGCCTGTTATCGCAATATCAAGATAACCATCTTTATCGTAATCCGCGATATATATGCCTTCACCTGTGCTATGAGGACCTAGCATAGATGTATCGGAATCTGAAAATGCACCTGAATTATTCCAAAAAATTAAAACATTATCCCATCCAAATCCCGATTGAACTAACTCGGGATAGCCATCACAATTCAAATCTGCGACATCGTTTGCAGCGCCCGCATCGTAAAATGTAAGATATTTTGAACTATCGAGTCCCGATGCATTCATATACCAGACACGAATATCTCTTACACCGTAATTGTAATCCGATGAGACAAGGTCTGGATAGCCATTCAAATCGAAATCGAAACGCGGAGTCCATTCGACTGCACCATTTACTCCTTCGATATATGAGCGATGAGAAATATAAAGACTTTGGTCTATGTGCCCATCGGCAAAATCTGATTGGGATGTCTCGAGCCAAACTATTTGAGCAAATGATGTTTCAATAAGTAGAAATAAAAAAAGAAGACATATAAAAAAGTTTTTTAATAATCGATAAATCATTTATTCCTCCTTATTATTTAATTAAGAGATATTGATAAGTGATTCCCTATATATATTATAATGATTTTTTTATAATTTTCAAGTGATTTTTTGGATTTTTATATTAAATTATAATTTATTATAAACATTATCTAATTTAAAAAAATGAGCATAGTTAAAAAAATAAAAGCGAAATATAATCGTTCACCGCACAAAAGCGGTGTGTATATATTCAAAGACAGCAATGGCGTTCCATTATACATCGGTAAGGCACGAGATTTAAAGAAAAGACTCGCTAGCTATGTTATCGCGAAAAAACATCTGCCTCGCATTGCCATAATGCTTAACAATGCAAAAGATTTAGAATGGATAATCACCGATAACGAACTCGAGGCACTTATTCTCGAGGCTTCTTTAATAAGAGAACACAAACCGAAATACAATTCCGCGCTCAAAGACGATAAACGATACCCATATCTGAAAATAACCAACGAACCATTTCCACGGGTAATAGTTGTCCGAAGAAAGGAGAACGATGGCTCGATTTATTTCGGTCCTTATGCCGATAGAATGGGAGCTGGTAAGCTTTCACGCACAATACGAAGACTTTTCCCGATTAGAACTTGTAAATACGAACTGCCATCTAAACGAAAAATCAAGCCGTGCATACTCAAGGATATCGGGAAATGTCTCGCTCCTTGCGATGGCAAATGTTCCAAGGAAAAATATCGCGATGCTGTCGATGAAATCGTTATGTTCCTGCGGGGAAAACGAACCGAATTGCTCAAAAAATTGCGAAAACAGATGAATGATTACGCCGACAAATTGCAGTTTGAATTTGCATCGAGAGTTCGCGATACTATTGCCGAACTCGAAAGAATGCTCATACCTCAAAAAATGGACAGCGATGTAGCAGATAGGGATTTCCTAACTGTTGCAGCCGGCGGCGGTATCGGAGTTGGAATGGTATTTAGAATGCGACAGGGGATTATGATTGCCCGACAGATAATTCCGATGACAGTTCCCAGAAAAGAAACAATCGCCGAGACAATATCGGAATTCATCAGTAATTTCTATGCCGAAGATGGCGATGTGCCACCCGAAATACTCGTTTCCGAAAAACCCTACGAATACGATGAACTTACAAAATATCTATCGATGATGTCGAGGAAAACTACTCATATAAAAGTTCCTCGTCGCGGGAAAAAATACGAGACTATGCTTCTTGTCAAACGCAATGCCGAACTCGTTCATAGCGATATGATACTTCAAAAGAAAAAAGTGAGAATCCCTTATGGAATATTGGAACTCGAACGGCTTCTGAATTTGCCTAAAACTCCAAATCTAATCGAGGCATTCGATATATCGAATTTCGGTTCGCAGACAATCGTAGCATCGATGGTGCAGTTTGTTCACGGCAGAGCCAATCGGTCGGGCTATCGTCATTTCAGGATTAAATCGGTTTCAGGGCAGGATGATTTCGCCTCGATGCGCGAGGTCGTTTTCCGAAGATATCGCCGTCTGCTCGATGAAAATAAGCATCTGCCCGATTCGATACTAATCGATGGCGGCAAGGGACAACTTTCCGCCGCGCTAAATTCACTCGAAAAACTTAACCTCGAATCGAAAATTTCAGTTGCGGCGTTAGCGAAACGGCTCGATGAGATTTTTCTTCCAAATCAGACGGATTCCATAATACTTCCCAAGGATTCTGCGGCATTAAGACTTTTGCAGCGGATTCGTGACGAGGCACATCGTTTTGCAATAACATATTCAAGGAAATCGCACCGAAAAAGGATGCTCGAATTAGAACTAACCGAAATTGCGGGAATAGGGCAGAAACGCGCACAACGATTACTCAAAGAATTTGGTGGGTTGGATTCTATGGCAAAAGTATCGGTCGAAGAACTTAAAAGTCGAGCGAAAATCCCTGAAAATATAGCCATCGAATTAAAAAAATATCTTACAGAGAAATCCAAAATTCAAAATCACAATGACAAATGAAACAATCTCAACTCGTTGTATATCATAAATTGTAAGATGACTTAGCACTGTTTTGAGTTTCGGGAACACTTAAATTGGATTTAACCGATTAGTTTTTTAATAATATTTTTATTCGAGCGGTTTGAAAGTATATCGTATTTTCAATCGTTTTTTTTTAATAATTTCAAAAAGAGTATTTGACAATATTCAATATTATGCTATTCTAAATAACATAATAAAAATTGAATATTTTAACATAGCATTACGAACGAATTTAGTCCTATGTGCGCAGTCCTCCTCAACAGCACATAATTGAACACAAATACCAAAAAGAGGCAGGGATGTATGACGAGACAAGTAAACATTTTAGAGGATTATAATTGCACCCGAATGCTACCCCCCCCCAAAAAAAAAGTCATTATAACACAATGGATTAAGCGTGTTGCACCATTTATTTTATTAAGTGTATTCTTAATTTGCACATCTATTCTTTTCGCTGCAGATGTTCCTCGTGTGATAAACTATCAAGGAAAATTATTCGATGGCGATGGACCAGCAAGCGGTTCATACAACATCGGTTATAAACTTTACACTGTTGAGACTGGTGGAACAGCAACTTGGGAACAAATTGCTCATTCGGTTACCGTTACAAATGGTCTGTTTTCAGATACGCTCGGAAACCATATCGACATAACATTATCGGCAAATGAAGTTTTATGGCTCGCTATTGTTATCGAGGGAACAGAACTTTCTCCACGGGAACGGCTCTGGGCTGCGCCATATGCGCTTACTGTTCCTCAAAAAGCGATAACTCCCGAAAAACTTTCAGATGGAACTTCCGCCGGGCAGGTGCTCGAATGGGACGGAACAGTGTGGCAGCTTGCTCCGAATGAATCAAATGGAGAATTAAAATCGTCATCGTCTAATCTCAAATTGTTCAGACCATATCATTCGTGGTGATTTTATCGACTCAAAAGAAAACCAAACAAGGAGGACATATTATGATGCACAAAATCACACTTTCGATACTTCTTGCGCTATTTCTTTCGGCAGCGCTGTTTGCTGTTCCGCCGCGCATTATGAACTATCAGGGCAAATTGACAAATTCCAGCGGCGTAGCGCTCGATGGAACTTATTCCATCGATTTTAGAATTTATGCTGTCGAAACTGGCGGGAGCTACATCTGGCATCAGAAGAAAACTGT
>JAGGZE010000083.1 GCA_021162205.1 bacterium | reverse complement strand
ATTTGTTCTTATTTCGCCAGCATTCGGACAGAGCAGTTCGACAGTGCAGAATTCGGCGAATTCATCGCAGCAGGATTCGATAACTGTTCAAAGTTCGACTCATTCGTTCTCGATGAAACTCGGTCCTTTAAAAGTTTTTTCGATGAGTGTCGATACACTCGACCCTGCTCAGATGAAAATTATCGCTATGGGCAGCACAATCTCACTCGATATCGACACATCGCAGATACCAATCGACACACTCATAGCGATAATCGATTCGGCGAATGTGCAAAATAAACAATCGATGCTTAAACTCGGTTTCGCCGCAAACAGCAACGATGAAGATGAATATGAAAATGAATCTAAAAGTTCGGCATTCGCATCGATTTTCGACTCTATTGAAAGTGTAATCACTGTCGCAATCGTATTTTTCGCACTTCTTCTATTGTTCTTGGGAATTCCAATTTTATTGTTTATATTATTATATGTCAGATGGCGCTGGGTTCATAACGAACGAATGAAAGCATTGGAAACAGGTATCGTTATTCCACAAAGTGCTAATGTGAAACAGCCGACTGTCTATCTGCGACAAGGACTTGTGCTTTCACTTTTGGGAATTGGGTTCTTAATTTCGATAACCTATATAGGTGGTTTTGGAGCTGTCCTGGGAATAATTTTCGCGATGTGGGGACTCGGCTATTTATTGTGGTATTTTATTACCGGTCGGAAAAACGAGAATATAAAATCGAATGAACACGACGAAAATAGAGATTGAAAAATTAAAACAGGGCGATGCCGATGTCTGGGAGAATCTCGTTTCATCGACATCGCCTAAACTGTTTGCACTTTTCGGTTCGATGCTCGGTCTTCCAGATAGTCGAGTGCGTGAACTCGTTTCGGAGGTATATGTGAAAGCATTTAAAAACATCGGGAATTTTCGCGGCGATGCGAGTATAAAAACCTGGTTATCGGTAATCGCCACGAATCTCGCAAGAGATTATGTCAGGAAGCAATCGAAGCAGCGAACTATGGTATCGTTAGATGAAACCGCAGAGATAGCGACAAAGGAATCGACACCCGAATTTGAAAACAAAGAGATTCTCGAAATTTTATATCAGCTTCCAGAAAGCTATCAGAGAGCATTGACACTTTATTTCATCGAACAGCATAAATATGAGCAAATCGCTCGAATAATGAATTTACCAATCGGCACAGTCAAAACGCTTTTATATCGTGGGAAAAAAATGTTGCGAAAAAAATATATCCAAAAATATGGAAGGTTTGAAAATGAACGATGAATGTAAAAAATACGACGATTCGATAGAATCGTATATTCTCGGCGAATTGCCAGATGAACTGATGAAAGAAATCGACGAGCATATCGAAACTTGCAATGATTGTAGGATGAAAGTCGCAACCGCTAAATTTATCGAGAAATCGCTTACTCCACAACTGCATATTCCACCACCGGGATTTGCACGAGCGGTTGCATTGAATATCTCGGATATCGCACAGTCGAAAAAAGTCCCCGCATACGGTAGATTGGATGTCTGGTGGCTCGCCCCCTGGATAGCGGGAATCTCAACAGCATTTTTTATTCTATTTAAATTATTCGCACCATCTATTCCATCGATTACTCAACTCGCACCGAAAATTATCGCCAATCCATTAACACTGCTCGCAGTTATCACAATTTTATTTATGCTAATCACATCGACTATCTCGGTTGCAATTATCGGTGTAGCATCCCAAAAACACCTTTAAGGTATTTTCTTTGCACAAATTCCCCTACTAATATTAATCTATGAAATAGTATTTGGTATTACATTTTGTTGTTTTCATTCACCCCAAATAAAAAAAGGCTCGTATAGAACGAGCCTTCCCAAAATAAAACGATAATCAGAAATTACGCATCGCCATCGAAAGCAATACAGGTAACCGTTCGTGTGATACCTGGAATATGGCGAATCGCACCGATTATCTCATTTCTTAGCTCGTCGATAGTGTCTGTTTCGACATAGCAGACCACATCGTGCAAACCGGTAACAACACGCGCATTAACGACTCCAGAAAGTTTTCGGAGTTCAGAAACTACATTAAGCTCCTCGCCTGTTGCCACATTGACAAGCATATAGGCTCCTGGTTTCATATTTGCCTCCTTCGTTTTTTGTTATACTTCCTTTTTAATACACTTTTACACTATATATTTTTTAATCGAGAAAGTCAATAAATTTTTTCTACGGGTGAAGATATATAGTTGAAACTTTAAATGTGCAATTTTCAAGCACAAAAATCCAATATCCTGCACCCGGTTTCAGAATATTAGAATTGTAATAAGAATGATATATGGAATCGTATCCGAGACAAATCGAACGCATAATAGCATCACTCGGTTCAGATGGCTGCTCAATCCAATAAGCAGACTGCGATGGCACTCCGAGCATAAACCAGCCTGGTAACAATGACTTTTCAAATTTCAGAAGTCGATTCCCTGAAATCGTATAATCTTCATTCTCACCATTGAAAATCCAATATGCCTGCCCGGGCTTGAACGAATTGGAAATATTATACGCTCCATAAGTTTGGTCGAAATAGAATATGCTCGTGCCGACAAGGTCGGGTAGAACATCGGCGGCAACAATGCTGTCATCACCGAATGGAAGCGAAATCAAATTCCAACCTCGAACAAGCTCAATCGTTATTTCATAAGGAGAAATATAGTGATAATAAATATATACCGTATCGCCAGCAGTGATATCGACAGAATTCAACGATTTCATATCCAATGTGTCGCCGATAAAACAACCGCTCCAAACACGATTTATATCCCATTGAATTTTGCCGTCGGAATTGGAGACAAGCGGATATACAAGTGTTCTGTCGCCGAGATGACGCAGGTCTCTCATTAAATGATATGAATCGTCAGAAACAAAATAAATATTTCCACAATCGGGCATCGGCGGCGGGTCGATACGGTCGATTACTCTATCGTAATCATCGGTCGCGAGTGGATGCAACCCGAACGATGCGGAATCGAGTCTCGCTCCACCAGCAGTCTCGAGATAAATCATCGCAGACCAGTATGGAAGAACCTGGTCGCCGATAACCAATATACCATCGCTGAGTATAGGTATCGGATTCCCGGAATTGACGAGAGCATCGCTCATAGTCACATTCGTAGCATAGCCATCCTCTGCACTGGAGCTAACTGAATAAGTGATTCTTGCAACCTCACCAGAAATCGGCAATGGTTCGGTGCCTGAAAGCTCGACAGTAACATGTCCCTCGCCGATAGAACTAACATAAACAGTCCAGTCGCCTGGAAGTTCGGCACCACCGACCACACCGGTTGGCAAAACAATATCTGGGTCGGTCGAAACCGTAAAACGAATTCTCGTAACATCGTTATCGTAAAGGTCTCCGATATTCACTGGAACCTCGACTTCGGCATCTGTGGCATAAGTTACCGATGGCACAGAAATCACAAGATAGTTCGATGGCTCGGCGGGTGTAATATGTAAAATCACCTCGATTACATTATTCGATGTCGTTGGACTTGTGGTATAAACATGAATTTCACCGTCGTAATCTCCTGCATCCATATCCGCAGAAACAATCAAACCTAAATTGTAAATTTCCATCGGATAAAGGTATCCACTCATAACATCGGATGAAATCCATTCTGGCAAACCCGTTATCTCGAAATATCCTTGAGCATCTCCCAAATTCTGAAGCGTAATCTCGACAGTATCTGCCGAACCTTGCTCGATTGTAAGTTCGATAGTAGATGGATAAACCACGACATCAGGGATACCACCGGGCGAACCGAGAACAAGCGTTCCATAAGTAGCAGGGTCGAGTTCGCTCGAAGACGATGTCCAAGCAAAATAAGTTGTCATCGAATCCATACCATCGAGCATAAATCCGAGAGAATCGCCCGGTTGACTGCTTATATGTTCGTCATCGTCTAAAGAAAGCGAGAATTCGAGTATTACACCATCGCCGGTGATTCTCCATGCCGATGCCGATGAATACATCGGCAAACTAGTTCCTCGTGCAGCTGTTCCACCGACATCTGCGACTGGCTGGAAATAATTCCCGATTTCATCGTCGAAACGGAAAAAGCATCTGCCCTCATCGGATGGCAAACCATCCCACCAATCGGAATTGTCATCATCGAAATAGAATGAAAAATCTGTTCCCGGAGTAATCGCACCGGTATATCGAATATATCCATAAAGTCTATCGGCAGTATTGACAAAACAAAATGTTTCACCTGTAGCAATTTCAATCTGTGTGGCTCTCGTCCATATCGAATCATCGAGATAACCATCTATAACGGCGGGATGTTCCACCCACGCAGAATATACTCTCGATGAAGCATCGTTGCAAGCACCAGCTGCAACATTCGATTGCGAACTATGAGCATCGGGAATACCATAGACCGCTCTGACCGTGTAATAATAACTATATCCACAATCGATAGACGCATCGTTATAAGTATTCATCTCGCTTGTGCCGATAGATACAAATCCAGAATCGGGTTCGGTGCTGCGATATATTTCATATCCCACAAGATTAACAGGGTAATCCAAATCGATTGCCTCGGGTCTATCCCATAGTAACGGAATCGAACTCAAATATCCCGAATATGCCACAAGATTTATCGGAGCAAATATCGGGTCGGTAATTTTCATAATATTTACAGGAAATATAAGCTCTGTCGTATCCATACCATCTGTAACTCCAATCGTAACATCGTAATGCCCCTCGCCGAGATACCACGGTGGCATCCACAGGAATGTGCCATCATCTAAAAGGAACATACTATCGAGCCCATCGATAAGCAAGAACCATATCGAATCGCCATCGGCATCCTCGGCGGTGAAATCGAAATTGTATGGAACTCCCGAAATCGCAACCGATTCGGGAATATCGCAGGTGAAAAAAGGTGCATCGTTCTCGTGCTCGACCATGATATTCACACTATCGCCGACTATATTTCCACCGTGATATGCGTAAATATAGACATAAGTCGAACCGTAATAATCCGGTGTGAAATGAATCCAAAGTTCCGTGCTATCTGAACCGGCAAAATATGTCTCTATACCGATTCCATCATCGACCGAGTAAATCAATCCCGATGGCACAAAAACATCTTCGAGGTCGGCGAGTATAAAATCCGGATTATCTTCATCGACAGTGGTATCCGCTATGGGATTTGCAATTCCCATAGTGATACAATTCGCTAAAACACTCATCTGTGAACGATTGCCTTCATCGTCGATAGCGAAAATAGCGAACCAATACTCTGTTGCAGGGTCGAGGTCGAGAACCCAATAATATTCCTCGACACCTGGATTATGTGGGAACATTCCGACATCGTATTCGGTCAATGTATCCCAATCATCCGAATAGAACGAATGCGTAGCATATCTAATTTCATAACTTGCTGCTCGACCTCCACCGAAACCATCGTCCCCTGGAGCCATCCATGTAAGTTGAATTCCCGATGGGCTGAAATCCGAGCAGGCAAGCGATGTGATTCTCGCAGGCGCTATAGTATCGGCAGTCGCAGTATCGTGTGGACAGGTATCGGTTGTAAAATCGATTAAAGCGAGTGGTGAACCATTGCCGACATCATCGAACGCATAACCTGCAACCCAATAATGAATATCTTCCTCGAGGTCGATAATATCGATAAATTGCTCCGTGCCAGCGAGCGCAGGTGCGGGAACATCCTCAAGCAGCGTTCCTGTGCTGAAATTCGCGCTATCGATTTCAAAATCGGCATAGCGAAATTCGTAATGGTCGGCTATCCCGACTGTGTCGTCATCGCCGGGAGCAAACCAACTAATAGTCGCAGTGCTGCAGGTAACCTCATCGACAGTGAAATCGAATGCGGAAGGCGAAATCGTATCGGGAATTTCGGGCAAAATAACCTCGATTACATTGGAAAGTCCACTCCAATTAGGCATTTCATCGGCAACCTTGCAGGCGAAATAATATGTCTCGGTAGGAACGAGACCCTCGACCCACATTCCTTGAACGGTGCCAGATGTCTCGGGAACGGGAACAGCGGATACTGGTGTGCATATATCCCAATTAACTTCGGTAATAGTCGAATTGAAAAATCGTAAATCGCAAACCGATGCGATACCATCGTATTCATCGTCACCGGTGATTGTCCAACTTATAAAAACTCTCGTCGGTTCGAGCGAATCGGCGAAAAGAGTAGTGATATCAGCAGGCGGTATTGTATCCGGTGGCATCTCGATTGTGAATAATCCCGACATATCGACAACACTGTGGTCATCGTTCGCCCAAGCACGAATTATGCAGTTCGACGATTCGACATCGGGAGCAGGAAAATCGAAAGCACCTATAATTGTCAAACTATCATCGACGAGTGTCCAATCTGTGCCGCTATTCGAACTAAAATAAATATCGACACCATCGATTGCCTGTCCAATCCATGCGATATGTATCGCATCGCCGAAATAATAATGTTCTCCGCCGATAGGACTCGTCAAATTTATTTCCGGATTCGGCACGACCTCGAAAAAACCATCGCTGACATCGAAAACCGATGTATCGAGTCCGCTGACAATTTTCACGAGATATTGACTGGATTCAAACGATGGCGCATGCCATAGATAATTTCCACCGCCGACAGATGCAATACCGCTTGCTACTGGATTCCAACTCGTGCCTCCATTCGATGAATAATAGATATTCACATTCGGTATCGCAGGTGATGCTGTCCATTGAATATTTATTGGGTCGCCAAACATAAAACTTTCGCCGCCATCGGGATAGTTCACAGTGATAACGGGAAGCCCCGCCATAAGTGTTACCATTCCAATATCTTGAGCTGGCAAACCCATATCGATTTCGACAAGGACAAGAGCGGTTTCGCCATTGCAAGTATTGAAAAACCATATCACCAGCGTATCGCCATTGGAAAGGTCGAGGTCTGCAATCTGAATAGCCCATTCAGTGCTGTCGAAATTGCTGCCATCGGAATCCTGCGTCAGTGTTTCCGCACCAGCAGGATATTGATAAGCGATAAACGATGCACAACTCGTGGGAATCGTCGAACCATCGGCATTCTGTGCTGTTCCATAAATAAGATGGGGAATGCCCTGAGCAAACAAAAGCCCGGTGAACAAAATAATTGTCAATACTAAAAATCTCCGCATAACGAACCTCCTTAGAAAGTTATATGTCAAAATAAATACAAAGTCCAAAAAATAAAAATTAAAAAAAATTATTTTCAATTTTAATTATGTTCCTCTAAATATTCTGCAAATGTATTAATATTAAATAT
>JAGGZE010000093.1 GCA_021162205.1 bacterium | reverse complement strand
TTTCACAGCCGTAGACTGTTTTTGCCAACTAACCGGGAGTGAAAATATAAATATCATAATTCTACAAAACTTTTATAGAATTTTTGAAATGGAGGTATTAAAATGTGCAAAGAATGTGGCTGCGGAGAAATAGATTACAATGAAAAGGAAATTCCAGTCGGCAGGGAAATTCTCGAGGAAAATTCTAAAAACGCTGTGCATAACCGCGAACATCTCGATAATCTCGGGATTGTTATGCTCAACATAGTCGGTTCGCCCGGTGCAGGAAAAACCGCTCTTTTGGAAAAGACTATCCCCGAACTTGCAAATGAATTCAAAATCGCCGTAATCGAGGGAGATTTGGAAACCGACAGAGATAAACAGCGAATCGATAAACTCGATATTCCCTGCTATCAAATATGCACTCACGGTGCCTGTCATCTCGATGCGAAAATGGTTCATCACGCATTGCACGAACTCGAACTCGACGATTCTTTCGACATCGTTTTTGTGGAAAATGTCGGCAATCTTGTGTGTCCTGCGGATTTCCCGCTCGGCGAGGATTTCAGAGTAGTTGTGCTTTCCACTCCCGAGGGCGATGATAAGCCCGAAAAATATCCATCGATATTCTATGGTTCCGATGCTGTGGTGCTTTCAAAGCTCGACTTAATGAATTATCTCGATTTCGACCTCGATGAATGCAAAAGACGCAGTTATGAGGTCAATCCGAAAGCGAGATTTTTTGCGATGTCATCGAAAAGTGGAGATGGGATAGAACAATGGCTCGAATGGATTAGATGGGCAGCGAAAAGCCCGAAATAACTTAAAATGTAATATCCAAATCCAGTTGAATGGGAAATTAAATCCATTTCGACTTGATAATTTTTAATTTTAACTCGAATTTGTATAAGGTGCATTATGATTGTCGAATCTCACAGATTGAATAAAATATTTGCGAATTTAAAAGATTTGCCGATTGCAGTAGTCGGCGATGTTATGTTAGATAGATATATCTGGGGCAATGCCGAACGAATATCGCAGGAGGCGCCCGTTCCAATAGTATCTGTCGAGCATGAAACCACACGGCTCGGTGGTGCTGCAAATGTCGCATGGAATGTCCGCTCGCTCGGCGCAAAACCGCTTCTGTTCGGTGTTATCGGCGATGATTTGTTCGCACAGAAATTTTTAAAACTATTGAATAATTTCGAGATAGATGAAAATTTCCTCGCAGTCGATAATGCTCGCCCGACTACATCGAAAACCAGAATTATAGCTCGCGGACAGCAGGTGCTTCGAATCGACAGGGAAAATTATATCGACATCTCGGACAAAGTGGAAAAGAAATTGCTCGATAAAATAATCGACTCGCTCGATGATGTTTCTGCGATAATAATTTCGGATTATGGGAAAGGTGTTATATCGCGGTCTTTTTTGAAAAAGCTTATTCCTATCGCTCACAAGAAAAATAAATTTATCGCTGTGGACCCCAAAGAGCGCCATTTCAAAATTTACAAAAATGTTTCGATTATCACGCCGAACACTAAAGAGGCGAGCGATGCTGTTGGAATAAAAATCCACGATTACGATACTCTTTTGAAAGCGGGTAAAAAATTGAAAAAACTTACGATGGCGAAAAATATTCTAATTACACGCGGTTCCGATGGAATGAGTCTTTTCTACGATGATAGTTCGATTAAGAATTTTCCAACTGTGGCTCGGCAGGTCTATGATGTAACAGGTGCAGGCGATACTGTTGCAGGTGTGTTCGCATCGATTGTCGCTTCCGGCGGGACACTCGACGAGGCAGCGATAATTTCATCTCACGCAGCGGGTATAGTTGTTGGGGAAATTGGCACGGCAACTGCTAATGTTCAGGAGATTGAAAAAAGTATTCAGTTTGAACGAACCAAACAAGGGAGTCGAAAATGAAAAGGATTTTAGCAGCGACTGTGTTATTGTCGATATGTTTAGTCTCATTTGTTGCGGCACAAAACCGCACAGTTAGAATTCAAACCGCTCGCGGTGGTGTGAATATCGATTTACATAATTACAATTTCGGCGATAATATCGATGTGCAAGTGGTCATCGATAATATACAATCGAGATTGTCTCGTCTTGAAAGAATTGCAAATCAGAATACCGATTGTGCCAGATTCGTTCAACCAATTATCTATGAAATAATTGCATTGATAACTTTATTTCCTCAGGACATATATTTCGAGCCGATTTCAACAGAAATAGTTCAGCCGATGGACGACCATCATTTTGCACAATTTTTGGGCAGTCTCGAAGATGAATCTTTTTCTGATGACAAATCGATGTTTCTTCGTCGGGTTAGCACAAAGAACTTTTTCACTTGTGAACAATTAGGGAAAATAATCGATAAATTCACATTCAGCGACGATAAATTAGCGGCGGTAAAAATTTTGAAATCTCGTCTTATAGACCCCGAAAATGCTTTTATAGTAAGGGATAAGTTCACATTCGATAGTGATAAAAATAAATTTATGAAGATAATGTATTCAGAATAATCGGGGGGTTGTGATGTTCGAACTCACAGTGATAGGAAAATTTTCGGCTGCGCACAAAATCGATGGCTATTCTGGGAATTGCTCACGAATGCACGGGCATAATTGGCGCGTGGAACTTAAAATCGCTGCCGATAAGCTCGATGAAATAGATATGGTATTCGATTTCAGAAAAGCGAAATCGATACTCAATGGAATTTTGGAAAAACTCGACCACACAGTTCTAAATGATAATCCAATTCTTGCGGGTGGAAATACTACCGCAGAAAGAATCGCGATGATAATCTATCGAATGGTGAAAGAAAAAGTTCCCGAAAATATCGATATAGTTTCGGTCGGCGTATGGGAATCCGACAATGCCTGCGTAACATATAAACAATAAAGCGATAATTGCTAATCATATAAAATATTCCATCGATATACAAAACAGACAAAATTAATTTAGAAATAACTTGACATTTGAATTGCCATATATAATATGACTATGTAGTCAGTTTCTTAATATAGGGTCACCACCATTATGGTGCTTTTTGTGTGGGACTTTTCTTGCTGATAAAATCAGCAATTCATTGTTGCACCGCTGAATAGTAGAGGAAGTGTCGATTAGTTATTTTGTATTGTTCATTTTACATTGAAAAAAATCATATCGGGAGGTGGATTGTGTCTATAAAAGAAAGACGCGAACGAGAAAAGAAACAGAGGAAAAAAACAATTTTGATAGCGGCGATGAATGTTTTAAATGAAAGCGGATTCACCGGTCTTTCGATGGATAAGGTTGCCGAGAAATCCGAATTATCTAAGGGCGCTATCTACCTGTATTTTGCGAGCAAGGAAGAGCTTATTATCGAAATATTCTGGATGAAAATGAAACAACTTGCCGAAAATATCAATAAAATTTTGGAAAGAAATGAACCATTGGAAAAAATACTCACCGAATACATTACTTTAGCATTGAATTTTTATACTCACGAGGAGGAACTATTCAAACTTATGCTTTCTGCATTTACATCTGTCCCACACGATGTCATGCAGGAATTGCGAAAATCTATAAATTCCGTTACAAATCAGCAAAAAGATGTTTTCGTTAAGTTCTTTTTAAAGTTCGAGGGACAGTTCAAATATGAACCCGTCGAACTATTTTTAATCCTGCGAGGTATGATAACGAGTTTGCTTATGGCAAAATTCTTTGGTAGTTATGAAAAAGATATCGAATCCGATATGATTTTAGATGTTTTCTTAAAAGGAGTTTTGAAATGAATTTTTTTTATCGTAAAACACCGATACTAATCACAATATTTTTCCTTTCCGCTATGACATTGGCTCAAACGCTTTCACTCGATGATTGCATACGGATTTCTGTGACTCGAAATCCGCAGGTTTTAGCATCACAACACGATTTGTCGGCATCGAGAAACCAAAGATACCAATCTATAACAGCACTTTTACCATCGGCGAAATTTCAGGGAACTTATACTCGGCTTAATGAAGCACCATATACGACACTCGACCCATCGCAAATGCCATTTATGCCACCGGGAACTCCAGCGATGAGAATTGAGATGGGTAAAGCCGAGATGGAGCAAATGCAATTGCAAATCGTCGAGCCGATTACTCCACAATTATGGACAGCACTTGGACTTGCAAACACGGGTGTTATGCAGAAACAACTGAATTTGAAAAAGACGAAACTCGATATCGTTTTGGAAACGATTAAGGCATATTATCGATTCCTTCAGGCAAAAGGATTTTTAGAAATCGCTACATCATCGAAAGGGCAAATAGATGCTCATATCTTAGATTTGCAAAATATGTTCGAGCAGGGAATAATTCACAGGAAAGACCTTCTCAAAGCACAGGTTCAACAATCCGAAGTCGAATTGCTTTTATTGCAGGCACAACATTCTGTCGAACTCGCTCGGAAAGGACTTTGTCTAACACTCGGTTTTTCACAGGATTCCGCTGTCGATGTAACTGAAAGTCTCGCATTCACTGAATACACTGCACCGCTCGATTCGGTATTGCTTTCGACGAAACAAAATTCGCTCGATGCGAAATTACTCGATATCGGTGTCGATGCAGCGAAAAAGCAAAAGACTCTCGCGTTAGAGGGACTTTTGCCATCGTTCTCGGCGATATTTAATTACGATTATAAAAAACCGAATCAACAGCTCGAAAATGACTGGTATGATTCATGGACAGTAGTCGGTGTGATTCAATGGAATATTTTTAATTGGGGCGGTAATATCGCAAAAATCGAGCAGACACACAATAAAAAAAGGCAGATGGAATATATACGAGAATCCGCTGTTCAAGGGATAGAATTGCAGACGCGAACATTGTATCTTTCGCTGGATGAGAAACAGAAAAAACTCGATATAGCTCATTCAGAAGTAGAAACCGCGCAGGAGTGTTTCAGAGTTACCGACGATGTGTTTCACGCCGGTGCTGCAACTAATGCCGAACTTTTAGATGCTCAATCGGATTTGACCCGTGCAAAAATTAACCTGAATAATTATCTCGCCGATTATAATATAACGAAATTTCAACTCGAATATTTAACCGGTGAATTGGATAAAAAAGTCGAAACTATACTCGAAAATGAAAGGTAATAAAAAAATGAAAACGAGAATAAGAATACTATCGTTGGTATCGATGCTATTGTTGATTTTCGCTGGATGCGGAAAAGATAAAACAAATAGTGAAGTTTCCAATAATCATTTTACCGCAGGACTTAAAGTGCGAATTGTCCCCGCTAAAATCGCAAATATTCAGCAGACATTACATTACAGCGGTATAATTCGTGGATACCGTGAAGTTGCAATCGCACCTGGAATGAGTTCCTGGGTTACGAAAATTTTAGTTAAAGAAGGCGATATTGTTAGAAAAGGGCAAATTTTAGCGAAACTTTCTCCCGAACAATTCGACCAGGCGAAAGCACAATATACGGCGGCAAAGGAGAATTACGAACGAATGAAAAAATTATATTCGCAAGGTTCGATTTCAAAACAGCGATTCGACCAGGTAGATGCAGGATATAAGGCGGCTAAGGCAGGGTTTGCACTCGCATCGAAAAACACCGAACTTCGCGCACCGTTCAATGGAGTTGTCGCATCGGTAAATGTCGAACAGGGAGCATTTTATAATTCGATGATGGAACGTTCGGGAATACTCACTGTTGTCGAATTAAAAAAAGCTAAAATCGAAATAAATGTTTCGGATAAAGATATTTCATCGGTGAAATTAAATCAGAGTGCCTTCGTTCGCTGCGATGCTTTCCCCGATACTGTTTTCATCGGCTCTGTCGAGTCGGCGGATAAAATTGCCGACCCATATTCGGGCACATACAAAGTTACTGTCGTTGTGCCGAACAAGGACAAAATAATTCGCAGCGGGATGTTCGCAAATGTCGATGTGGTTATCGCCAAATCCGATTCCGCAATCGTAATTCCGCAAAGTGCGATTGTCAGCGATACAATTATTTATATAGCGGACGGCTCGAAAGCGAAATCTCGTAAAATCGCTCTCGGCGTGCAAAACGATTCGCTCGCTCAGGTTATAGCGGGAATCGAAATAGGCGAACCTGTGATTGTCGAGGGAACTCTCGGTCTATTCGATGGCGCTCCGATTGTTGTGAAGAAGTAGATGATTAATTATAATTCCATTAATCTTCACCATAAAATTATTGACAAAATTAAAAGCAGGTCGAGGAATCAATTGTTGGATATCGGAGCAAGAACTGTTACCAGTTTCGATTCTCAGCGAAAAGACCGAGCGGAAAATGCAATTATAGGTCTTCTTCAATAATTCTTTTTCTAAAATTTCCTATTAAAACTCATATTTTCTAATCTTTTATAAATTTTTATCTTTTATAATTGACAATTCATTATTTACAATTATATTTTGAAATCGAAAATTTAAATGGAGGAAATATGAAAAAAATCGACCCAGCAAGTGCGATTCCCAAACAAGAAGGTGCATATTGCCCATCCTGCGGACGATATGTCGGTGCATACACAACTTGTCCCTATTGCGGTGCACAAATCGCTGAACGAATATCGACGAAATTTTTAAAAACTTTCGCACTCGTGTTCTCGATTCTCGGCGTGCTGATGCTTTGGTGGGCAGCGGGACATCGAATGGTGCCTCAGGTGCAGGCGGCGGAAATCGATAACCGGACTAATTTCGCTTATGCTCAGATGAAAGGTGTCGTTACACGAACGCCATCCTACGATGAGAAAAATAAATCGTTTTCATGCGCTCTCGACGATGGCACTGGCTCTGTCTGGGCTAAAGCTTATGGAGCTCAGGCGGAGGAAATTCATAATTCGGGGAAAATTCCCAAACCGGGCGATACTGTTTCTGTCGAGGGAACCGTGCGAATGAAAGGCGATTATACTTATATTATTATCAATCTGCCTGAAAAATTAATTATTACCGAACCCAAAATAATCGAACTCGATATTTCCGAACTTACAGATTCTCTTTGCAACACCGTGGTTAAAACTGCTGGGATTATCAATTCTGTCCGAAAATACGATACATCGATGAGACTTCAATTGTGTTCGCCTAATGCCGATGCCTGTATCGATGCAACATTCTATTTCTCTACATTTTCGAAACTCGACCCCGACCAGTTCGAGCGAGGCGATACTGTGGCATTGGATGCAATGGTCGGCACATATAAGGGAAAATTGAAACTCGTTCCGCGTTCATCCGATGAGTTATGGCACAAAAAAGGAGTCGAACCGACCGGCAAATGGACATCAGGGAATAAACCGCCTGCCGACGCTTCGAAAGCACAATTTAAAAACCTGAAAAAGGATATGGTCGGTAAATATGTTAGTGTCAGCGGGAAAATCACGATGGCAAAGCAAATTAAAGGCGGAGTGCTTATCTCGATGGATGATGGCACTGGCAAAATAACTTTCCCGATTTGGGATAGAGTTTTAGAGACAGTTCCCAATGCCGATGCAATCCGTAAGGGTGCAACAATTTCGTTCACAGGTAAAGTCGGCGAATATAAAGGTAAATTCCAGGTCGTTCCCGATTATGGTCCAGGTGTCGAGGTTAAATATACGAAATCTACATCTACTCAAATCACTCAAACGAGTTCCAAGACTGAAACCAATACTAAACTCGTTTCTATCGGCGATTTGAGTAAGGATATGCTCGGTAAAGAGGTTAAGGTCGCTGGCGATATTAAAAAGGTCAAAAATATCAAGGGTGGAATTCTTATAACTATCGATGACGGCACCGACGAAATGACTTTCCCGATTTGGGATAAAGTTAAGAAGTATGTAAAAAATGCAGATGATATTGCAGTGGGTAATAAAATAACATTTATCGGTAAAGTCGGTGAATACAAGGGCAAACTTCAGGTGAAACCATACCGTGGCGAAAAAGTATGGCTTGGAAACGAATCGGGGGAAAGTGGAACAGTTCAAACATCTAAAACTTCCACTTCTACCAAAGCGCAATCTACTAATGGGAAAACGAAACTTGTCGAATTGAACGATGGTATGCTCGGGGAAATTGTTACTGTCGAGGGCGAAATCACAACCGTTAAAGAAATCAAGGGTGGAATACTCATTACAATTCGCGATGGCGATGAATATATGAAAACTCCGCTGTGGAGCAGTGCATTAAAGGGTTTCGACAAAGACAAAATTCAAAAGGGTGCAAAAATAACACTCACAGGCGAAGTGAAGAAATACAAAGATAGACTCGAAGTTATCCCTAAAAAAAGCGGCAATATTGTAATCGAATAATTTTGTCTATTCGACTATGGTTAGAATTAACCGGGATTTTTTAATAGCGAGATATTCGATTCTTGAACAAATTAGAACTATTATCGGAATTCGATTTCACTTTATCGATTTATGGATTTTGAATTATGCAGGAGAACGAGCAAAAAAATGATGGGGGAATCACATTAAATCCAATCGAGCTTTTTAAGGATTTAATCGATGTTTTCAAAATGTTATCCGCATATTTTCGTGGGCAATATCCGAAAACCCCATATATGACAATAGCGGGAACAATTGTAGCGATTTTATATGTTTTAATACCTCTCGATATTTTGCCCGATTTCATAATCGGTCTCGGCTGGCTCGACGATGCTGCGATTGTTGCGATTGTGCTAAATCTTGTTCATTCCGATATCTATAACTTCAAATCTTGGCTATCGCAGAAATTTAATAACGATGGAAAAGTTATCGATGCCGAATACGAAGTGATAAAATAGCAAAACAATATTTTAAAAATTTTCAGGAGGTAAAAAGTGGTTTCACCGAAAAAATATATAATAACTCAACGCGGTGCTATGGAGGATAAATCGGGATTATTCACTCCACCTTTAAGAGGACTCACAAAGTATGAAATCGTTCTACTTATCTCGCGCAGAGCGCGTTCACTTAATCAAATGCGAATAGACCTTCAGAAAAAATATCGTGTTCATCTTATCGAGAAAGTTAAACCGACTATTGTATCTTTGAAAGAGTATTTTAATGATGAATTCAAGCCCACTTATGAACCTAAAGAAGAGCAATAATTTCGAAAGGAATTTCCGTGAATCGTATTGAAATCATTGAAGAATATTGCATCGGTTGTGGTATATGTGTTTCTTCCTGTCCGTTCGGTGTTATTGCTATCGAGGATGGAATCGCAAAAATTCTCGATGGATGCACTGTTTGTGGTGCTTGCGTGGATATTTGTCCTTACGATGCTATCATTAAAAGAATCGATGAACCCGCCGAACTATCGACAGTTCGACTCGAACAATATAATGGCGTTTGGATTGTCTGCGAACTCGAACATAATAAACCCGCTCGTGTAGGTTTCGAATTGCTCGGTGTTGGAAGAACACTCGCCAATGCCCGCGATGTCGCGCTTTCCGCTGTCATTATCGGTAAGGATATTAAAAATCTCGCCGACGAATATATCGCCTATGGCGCCGATAAAGTTTATATCGCCGATGACGATTGGCTCGCAGATTTCAACGAGGAAAATTATACCGCAGTGCTGGAAAAACTTATCCGCAGCGAAAAACCCGAGATTGTCCTCTGTGGAGCGACAATATGGGGTCGTTCACTTATACCGAGACTCGCTGTTAGAATTCATACAGGACTTACAGCGGACTGCACTCATCTCGAAATCGATAGCGATACTGGATTGCTTATGCAGACTCGTCCTGCATTCGGTGGAAATATTATGGCGACAATTGCCTGCCCGAATCATCGTCCGCAGATGTCCACAGTTCGTCCACGAGTGATGAAACCGCTCGAACCCGATAGAAACCGCAAGGGCGAGATTATCGAAGTCGATATATCCGATATTGAAAAACCTATTCAACGAGTGAAAATACTAAAAAGTATCGAGGAATTGGGTGAAATGTTAAATCTTGCAGATGCAGATATAATAGTATCGGGTGGTCGAGGACTTGGAGGACCCGAGGCATTTAAGATGCTTTTCGAACTCGCCGATTTACTCGGTGGAGCTGTTGGAGCATCTCGCGCCGCTATCGATTCGGGATGGATTCCTTATGCTCATCAGGTCGGGCAAACAGGGAAAACTGTCTCGCCAAAAATGTATATCGCTATCGGCATCTCTGGAGCGATTCAACATCTCGTTGGAATGCAGTCGTCCGAAACTATCGTAGCTATCAATAAAGACCCTAAAGCACCGATTTTCGATATAGCAACTTATGGTCTCGTCGGCGACCTTTTCGATATTGTCCCCGAAATTATCAAAAAGATGAAAAGCCGATAAAATCTATAATATATCGAATTTCCTTATTAAAATATCGATTCCATCGAATGGAATTTTTATTTAGATAAACGATATTAAAAAATCCGAATAACCAAAATTACGATAAAAAAATCTTGACTTTATTATAGGAAACATTAAAATATCTAATTCTTATAAAGTGGAAATGTGAAAAATATAGATGGAGGTAAGATTGAGAACAAGAGAATTAGAAAGATTTAAGAAGATTTTACTAAAAATGAGAAAGGAATTAAAAGAGGATTGGGATTCTTTTGAAAAAGAGAATCTTTCGCAAAATATCCGAGACCAAGTAGGACAGGTATCATCTTTTACAACGCATCCTGCGGATATAGGAAGTATCACAGATGAACAGGAGCGAGCATTTCTTTTGGCGGGGCACGGAAAAGATATACTCGATTCAATAGACCGTGCACTCGTAAGAATTGAAAATGGAACTTATGGCAAATGTAAAATGTGCGGTGTGAATATTGAAAACGAAAGATTACTTGTGATACCTTATGCGGAATTTTGTCGAGCTTGTCAGGAGAAAATCGAGAACGAAGAAATGGTTTAAGGAGTAAGCCCATAAGTTTATGTCGGATGATAAAAGAAAAAAAATGGAACCACCCAAAAAACGAATAATAAGCGGTGGGATACTTATTTGGATTGTAATATTTATAGCTGCATTGCTTATTACTCAATTGCTTTCCTCAAAAAACAAAGTCAAGTTAAATTTATCGTATAGCGAATTTCTCGAGCAGGTAGATTCTTCAAAAATAGACAGTTGTAACTTTAAGGGACACAAGGTTATGGGAACATTTAAGATTCCCTTCAGAGTTCCAATCGGTGTATCGTCAAAAGCCATCGAGTATAATGAATTTTCTCTTATAATACCTTTCGATGACCCCGATTTACCCAAATTTTTAGCGAAAAATGGTGTCAAAGTTACTTCACAGGAGGAAACTTCGGGTTTTTGGACAATAGTTTTAAATATTTTACCCTGGCTTCTAATTCCTTTATTGTATTTTTTATTCATAAGGCAAATGCAAGGTCCGCAGAAAAGTATATTTTCATTCGGTAAAAATAAAGCCAGACGAATTCAACGCGATAAACAAAAAATTACATTCGACGATGCCGCGGGTTGCGAGGAAGCTAAAAATGAACTTCAGGAAGTAATCGAATTTCTCAAAAATCCACATAAATTCAGCAGACTCGGTGGAAGAATACCGAGAGGTGTTCTTCTTTTAGGTTCTCCCGGCACAGGGAAAACACTTCTCGCTAAGGCTGTTGCTGGTGAGGCGGATGTGCCATTTTTTTCCATTTCAGGTTCCGATTTTGTCGAGATGTTTGTTGGAGTCGGTGCATCGCGCGTGAGAGACCTGTTCGATGAGGCGAAACATAATGCTCCCTGTATAGTTTTTATCGATGAAATCGATGCTGTTGGAAGATACCGCGGTGCAGGACTCGGCGGTGGTAACGATGAACGCGAACAAACTCTCAATCAGTTGCTTGTCGAAATGGATGGTTTCGACCCTAACGAAGGAATTATTATTATAGCTGCGACGAATCGTCCCGATGTTTTGGACCCCGCTCTTTTGAGACCTGGCAGATTCGACAGAAGAATTGTAGTAGATGCTCCCGATATCAAGGGCAGATATGAAATACTTAAGGTTCACTCGAGGAATAAGCCTTTGAGTGATAATGCCGATTTAAATATTGTCGCTAAAAGCACTCCTGGACTTGTCGGAGCAGACCTCGAAAATATTGTCAATGAAGCGGCATTGCTTGCCGCACGCAACAACAAAGACCAAATCGAACAGCAGGATTTTGAAGAAGCTATGGATAAGGTTATGATGGGATTAATAAGGAAAAGCGTAACAATTTCGGATACAGAGAAGAAAATTTCGGCTTATCACGAGGCAGGGCATGCATTGGTTGGTAAATTTATGCCCGATGGCGACCCTATTCATAAGGTTTCGATTATACCACGCGGTATCGGTATCGGTGGAGCGACTTATTTTCTTCCACAGGAGGAAAGACGGGTATATCGCAAATCATACTTAAAATCGATGCTGGCAAGATTTCTTGGAGGACGGGCTGCGGAAATTGTAATTTTCGACGACCCATCGACGGGCGCAGGAAACGACCTTCAGCGAGCAACCGAAATCGCTCACAGGATGGTTGCCGAATGGGGAATGAGTGAAAAACTCGGACCTTTGAATTTCGCCGATAATTCAAAGGAAGTTTTTCTCGGGAAAGAAATTATTTCACGAGCGAGATTGAGTGATGATACATCTAAACTTATAGATAATGAAATTAGAAAACTCGTGGAAGAAGCTCAAGATAAAGCGCTTGAAATTTTGCGAGACAATATCGATGCTCTTCATAGATTGGCAAATGCTCTTTTAGACAAAGAAGTTATTGCAGGTGATGAAATCGATGATATTATCGGTCTAAAAAAAGATGAAATCGATGAAGAAAATATCGATGATACTTAAT
>JAGGZE010000022.1 GCA_021162205.1 bacterium | reverse complement strand
TAAATGTCATTTCCCGAAACTGTTAAATCGCCGCTCGTAGCAACATTTGTCCCATCGTTAGTAAGCGCATCGCTATGCTGCCATTGTAATGCCGTGTTGTTCCAGCGCAAAGTCTGGTCATCAGCCGTTCCACTTTGTAAATTAGCTATATTAATTGCATTGCTCGCATAGAAAGCATATGGTGTGGAGCGAAATTGTTCGGGGGATGACATCGCAACGCATTCACCGAATGTCGTCGCACCAGCAGGACCGATATACACTTCGATATACAAATTATGCCCGCTATTAAAGAGCAAACCAAAGTTATAAACACCCTGATAGCCAGAGCTGAAATCGAATTTGTCCGAGAACAACCCATTAGATATGGATACATTTACCGGCGCTTGCTGCCAACCTACAGGGTCGGCAGCCCCCCAGCCATTATCATTTGTGTCGTCATAGACTTTGTAACCGATAGCTCGAGTGCCATCGATAGGCCCGCCAGAAGCATCAAAAAGTTTTCCTTGATAATTCACTGTCATTGGAACATCGCCAAATGATAAGCAGATAAGAGACACAATAATTGAAAATAGAATTAATGCATTTCGCATTTTCCCCCCCCTTATTAAAAAAATATTTGCTAATTCACATCCATGTATATATATATACATATAAAATATCTAATTTCAATAGAAAAATCTCAAAAAGTAAAAAAAGTAATTGGTATTGGTATTAGAAAATGTTTATCGATAAAATTAAAATATTTGTCAAATCTGGCGATGGCGGAAATGGTTGCATCGCATTTTTGCATGAGAAATATCGTCCTCGCGGTGGTCCTTCCGGAGGCGATGGCGGAAATGGGGGAGATGTTATATTTCGAGTGAACCCCAAACTTCATACTTTACTCGATTTCTATTATCGAAGGCATTTTAAGGCGAAGAACGGCAGAGCGGGCGAGGGAAAAAGTAAAGATGGTAAATCTGCCGAACCATTTATTATCGATGTTCCACCCGGAACAGTCGTGTTCGATGCCGAGACAGGCGAGCAACTCGCCGACCTTGTCGATGGCGAATTTATCATAGCAAAAGGTGGACGAGGCGGTAGAGGCAATTCGAAATTCGCCACACCGACAAATCAAGCGCCTCAATATGCCGAAGAGGGAAAATTAGGACAGGAAATATGGTTAATTCTCGAACTTCGATTGATAGCCGATGTGGGACTTGTTGGTCTGCCGAATGCAGGAAAATCCACATTGATTTCGCATCTAACAAAAGCCCATCCGAAAATCGCAGACTATCCATTCACAACGAAAAACCCGAATCTCGGTATCGCAGAATTGCCAGGTCATAGAAGATTAGTCATTGCGGATATTCCCGGAATTATCGAGGGTGCACACACAGGTAAAGGTCTCGGATTGGATTTCTTGCGCCATATAGCGAGAACGAAAGTGCTGGTTATTTTACTCGACATTCTCGACGAACCTGCGAAAGCATATCGAATTCTTATAGACGAACTCGTAAATTATGACGAATCGCTTCTCGACCGCCCTCGAATAGTAGCATTGAATAAAATCGATGCAGTAGCGGAAGATATAAAATCGAAAAACTGGAACGAAATATTTCCCGATGAAGAAATATTCCTAATCAGCGCATCGAGCGGAGAAAATCTAAAAATATTTACACAGCGACTTGCAGAGCTTGCACTTAATCGATAATCCTTTTACCGATTGCGATATATTTCAATACTTTCGAGAATTCTTCGCAATCATAGATTCTTCTCGCATCGAGAACGACGGGGGTCGCCATATTTTCGATGAAATCCGCCGGCGTGAGTTTCTCGAATTCATCCCATTCGGTGAGAACGATAGCGATATTCGCATCCTTCAGCGCATCGTTCGGGTTCAGAGTATACCGAATTCTATTGCCGAGTATTTTTCTGGCATCATCGATAGATTGTGGGTCGCAGCCGATAATTTGTCCCGCTCCACGCTCTATCAATTCAGCGATTATCCGAAGCGAGGGCGCCTCACGCATATCCGATGTATTCGGTTTAAACGATAATCCCAAAATCGCAATTTTAGAATCTTTGAGTGAATGAACTGCATCCTCGACTAAATCGACAATATGCATCGCCTGAAATTCATTTCGCTTGATGACCGATTCGAGAAGCAACGGCTCGAATCTCTTCGTTCGCGCAAAATCGATTAACGCTTTGATATCTTTAGGGAAACAAGAACCGCCAAAACCTGCACCAGCACCGAAATATTTCGGCGAAATCCGATGGTCGAAACCGACACCACGCATAACATCGATAACATCGACACCCGATATTAGTTCGGCAAGCGATGCGATTTCATTGGCGAACGATATTTTTGTCGCAAGAAACGAATTCGATGCATATTTGACAAGTTCAGCAGATTCGCTTGACATAAACAATATATTATCATCGGGCAGTTCGGGATAGAAATCGCGATACAATTCCCCGAGAATGTTTGCGACATTTTTATCATCTGTTCCAATAATAACTCTATCGGGATTCAGGAAATCGTCGACAGCATTGCCCTCACGAAGAAATTCAGGGACGAATGCAATCCCGAAATCTCTCCCGACAGATTTCCCCGATGTTCGCTCGATTATTCCACCGACTAAATCTCGAGTAGTAGTTGGAACAACTGTCGAACGCTGAATTATGATTTTATAATCGTCGATATCCGCGAGAACTTTTCCAATATCCACAGCAGCACTCTCGACAAAACTCAAATCGATTGCACCCGAATGAAGCGAAGGCGTCCCGACACAAATGAAAACTAAATCGCTCGCCGAAATAGCATCGAATATATCAGTAGTAGCTCTTAATCTGCCCGAATGGAGCGAATCATCGAGAACGATATCTAATCCCGATTCGTAAAACGGCGACTCACCATCGTTTATCGAATCGACCTTCCAAGCATCGATATCGACACATACTACATCGTATTTCCGAGCAAAACACGCTCCCGCAACAAGTCCAACATACCCTGTGCCAATTATTGCAATATTCATATCCTCACCCCTTCGGGTGTTTTCTTTGCGTTGCGTCCCTGACAACAAAGTTGTCATTCCTTTGCAACGCCTGATTAATAAAATAACATTTCAACCACCCCTTCGGGTGTTTTTATTGTGCAACTTTTTTCTGAATCCCGATGAAGTCGGGACCTGACAACCGAGTTGTCATTCCTTGTTGCACCTGCGTTATAAAAGTTTTCAAACCCTTTTTCAGAAAAATTTGAATATTTTCTAACAAACTTTGTTCGTTAGAAATACTAAAGTTTTCTTGAATGGGTCTGGAGAAGCTTCTTTTCCAAAAGAAGTTTCCCCAGAAAGAGCCGAAGGGCTCACCTTCTCCTCATTCGTGCGGGCAAAATTCCAATTTTATCTCGATATTTTGCGACTGTTCTTCGAGCGATTTGAATTCCCTCGATTTGAAGCATTTTTGCAATTTTGTCATCTGATAAAGGTTTCTTTTTATTTTCCCGTTCGACAATTTCGCGAATCCTATTCTTGACCCGGTCGGTAGCGATTTCCTGCCCATTTGTCGATGCGATTCCACTCGTAAAGAATTTCCGCATCGAAAATGTCCCGAGAGGTGTTAGAACATATTTATTTCGCACAACTCTCGATATAGTCGCAGGATGAACTCCGACAATATCTGCTACTGTCTCCATTTTGAGCGGTTCGATATATTCTGGACCTCGCTCGAAAAAATCGATTTGATAGTCGAGGAGAGCCCGCATAGTATCGATAAGCGTGTTTTTCCGCTGATTCAGCGCATCTATCCACCATTTTGCCGATTCCAATTTTTGAAGCAAATACTTTTTTGCATCGTCATTGAGATTCTCGGATTTCTTCAAAAGCTTTCGATAATTCTTATTGATTGAAAGCGATGGTAAATCCCCATCATTATAGACAATTTGCCATTTGCCATCGTCATCCTTGAATACGAACAGGTCTGGTTCTATTGTCGATGAAAGAACACCTCTGCCCTCGGCAGGATAGAATGAAAGATGCGATAAAATTTCCAAAGCATCCTCGACAGATTTATCCTCGACACCGAGAATTTTTGCCAATTGCGGGATATTCTTTCGCAAAAGGTCATTGTAATAATCCTCGACTATTTTATATGCGATTGTATCGTCGAGTCCGAGGTCTTTCATTTGAAGCAGCATACATTCTCGAATATCTTTCGCTGCGATTCCAGCGGGGGAGAGCGATTGCACGATTTTCAATGCCTTATCGACCTCATTACGAGATGGCGGCGGTTCGAGTTCGCCATTGTCTATAAAAGATGTAACGATTTCATCGACAGTGATAGACAAAAGCCCTCTATTATCGAGATTGCCGATAATAAACTCGCCGATTTGTAACATCCTTTTATCTTTTGCGGATACGAGCAATTGTTCTTGCAAATCCTCGTATAGTGTTTTTTCATATTTCGCAAATGTTGTCGGGTCTACTGTTTCTAAACTTCGGTCTTTCATCACAAGATTTCTCGATGTCATCCGCATACCATCGATGAACTTTTTCCATTCGGCAATTCCTTCATTTACTTGTGAACTTTCATTGGCAGGGTCGTCTATATTCGTTTCGAGCATAGGATTCTCCATAAGCTCCTGTTCGAGTCTGCTTTGAAGTTCCAATTTCGGCAGTATCAAAAGTTTTAGCGTCTCGATTAATTTCGGAGTCAATACCTGCCGCAATTCAGGGCGTTGTTCTAATTTTAGATTAACCATTTTATATCACCTAAAATAAATTATACGAATATTATTCATTATGGCAAATGATTTATTTACATTTTGAACCTTCGGTTCTTTTGAGGCGTTCGCCTCTTCTTAGTGGCGACTTTTCTTTCACAAGAGTGAAATTCATTGTCGCCCAGAAATTTCGATTAATGGGGTGCAACAATGAATCCCGTATGGACGGGAGAAAGGTTGCACAAAGAAAACAGGCGAACGCCTG
>JAGGZE010000110.1 GCA_021162205.1 bacterium | reverse complement strand
TTGAGCGGATTTCACGGAAACCCCCTGAAACCTTGCTGACACTCGGTTTCTGTCCCCCTTATTAAGGGGGACAGCGAGCGAAACGAGCAGGGGGTTGATAATTTATTTTGATAACGCGAAGAAAACATCCGAACGGGTGCTTCTCCCACTTGTTGGGAGAAGGTGTCCCGACTGGTCGGGACGGATGAGGGAACCTGCGGTTCTTTTTAATGGGAGATAATGTTTATTTGATTGAGCAGGCATTGCAGGGAATCCCGACTTTGTCGGGAGGAAAGCAATGCGAAGAGAACACCCGAAGGGGCGGCGTTGCAGGGAATTGTTCGGAGAACAAGGAAAGCAACGCACTAAAAACACCCGAATGGGTGCGAAGAAAACACCCGAAGGGTGCGCGCCCGGCAGGATTCGAACCTGCGACCTTTGGATTCGTAGTCCAACGCTCTATCCAACTGAGCCACGGGCGCATTTTCATTCGGCAGTAATCTATGTGGATAAATGGATTTGTCAAATCCTTTTTGTTCCAAATTTACTTTGAACTTCAAATTTTAATAATAGTATTTGCGGATGAGAAATTTTATTTTACATTTGATAGATTAAATTCGATGATTTTTAAAAAACTGGGGGTTATTCTAATGGATATAATTAATTTCGACGACGATGTTCTCGAAAATGCTATGAAACTGACTCCGCGTCAGATAGTTGCGGAATTGGATAGATATGTTATTTCTCAGCACGATGCTAAACGAGCTGTTTCGATTGCACTGCGAAACCGCTGGCGTCGAGCTATGGTTCCCAAACCTTTGCGAGATGAGATTCTTCCGAATAATATATTGATGCTCGGTCCGACGGGTGTTGGCAAAACCGAAATATCGCGTCGTCTTGCACGACTCGCAGGTGCACCATTTGTTAAAGTCGAGGCATCTAAATTCACCGAGGTCGGCTATGTCGGCAGAGATGTCGATGGTATGGTCAGAGAATTAGTTCAGGTTGCAGTGGATATTGTGAAATCTGAATTCGCTGCAAAGGTCGAGAATAGTGCGCGGGGAAATGTCCGTGAAATAATTTTAGATTCTCTTCTGCCCGCTCCCAAAGAACCGAACGATAGCTATTTTCGAACACGAAACAAAATCGCCGAACAGTTGGATTCGGGAGCATTCGATGATAAGGAAATAGAAATTACAATCACGAAAAACCCGATGAAAACGGTCGAGATTGTTTCGCAGGCGGGGCTCGAGGAATTTGGAATAAATATGCAGGAGATGCTCGGCGATATGTTCGGTCAAAAAGAAAGCAAAAAAAGGCGAATGACTGTGCGTAAAGCTAAGGAGCAGCTTCTTCAGGAGGAAATCGATAAATTAGTAGATAGAGATAGAATTCTCGATATCGCTAAAATTCGCGCTCAGGAAGCAGGGATTATATTCATAGATGAAATCGATAAGATAGTCGGTGCCGGTAGCACATCTGGACCGGATGTATCCCGCGAGGGTGTCCAGCGGGATTTGCTTCCACTAATCGAAGGCACGAGTGTAATGACAAAATATGGCGCTGTCCGAACCGACCATATATTGTTTATCGCATCGGGAGCATTTTCGAGTTCCAGTCCATCGGATTTGATTCCCGAACTGCAAGGCAGATTGCCGATTCGTGTTGAACTTTCGCAGCTCGATGCCGATGATTTTAAGCGAATACTTATCGAGCCTGAGAACTCGCTTATCAAACAATACACCGCACTTTTAGCAACCGAGGGTATCGAACTGATATTCACCGATGGTGCAATCGAGAATATCGCATTTTTCGCCGGCGAGGTGAATAGAAAAACCGATAATATCGGTGCGAGAAGACTTCACACAGCTATGAGCACACTTCTTTCAGACCTTCTATTCGATGCGTCGGAAATTGCTCCGAAGAAAATAAAAATCACTAAAAAGACTGTTCACAAAAAGCTTGCTCGCATAGTCGAAAGCGAGGATTTGTCGAAATTTATACTGTAAATTTATGAGAAACCGTAAAACGATTGCCGATATCTACAAGGCAAAACCGATAAACTATACTTTTTTAGTTGACATTTAAGTAAAAAATTATAATCTTTGCATTTATAGAATTTGACGACTTTAACCGAAAGGAGTGCTGTGGGTTTCCAACATAATACTCGGGGAAATTTCAGAAATCGTCCTCGTGTTAATGAGCAGATTAGAATAAAACAAATAAAAGTTATCGCTAACGATGGGGAATTACTCGGTGTGATGCCCACAGAAGTGGCCTTGCAAAAGGCCTACGATATGGAACTCGACCTTGTTGAAATAGCGCCGAATGAAAATCCACCGATATGCAAAATTATGAATTATGGAAAATATCTATACGAATTGAAAAAGAAAGAAAAGGAAGCCAAAAGAAAGCAAACTGGCGCACAAATGAAGGAAATTAGATTCACCTCGAGAATCGGTGAACACGATTATCAAGTGAAATTAAAACATATTAGGGAATTTTTAAAAAGCGGGCATAGAGTTCGCATTATCGTTAGATTCAGAGGAAGAGAAATTACACATAAGGAACTCGGTGAGGAACTTTTGAAAAAATTAGTCGAGGACTTGAAAGATATGTCGAAAGTAGATATGGGACCGAAACTCGAAGGACACTTTATGCTGATTCAACTTGTCCCGATGAGAAAACACCTTTAGCGTGTTTTCTTTGCATTGTGTTTCTTCCCGATGGAATTGGGAATTCATTGCAATGCCGTGGAATCACAATGGGAATAGGTTAATTTTTAATTGATAATTGCTAATTGAGATTACTGGTTTTTGTGAAAAACACGGAATTAAATTGTCATTGCGAAGAGTGAAATTACTAAGCAATCTTCAGCAAACAACGAGATTGCTTCTCTCGACAATCGGATTCGCAATGACTATGTTTTTTAACTACTCTATTGTTTGGATTTCATTTGTCATTTGAACTTTAGATTTTAGATTTAGAAATTATTAAATGGGGGTTATATATGCCGAAGATGAAATCGAGAAGAGGTGCCTGTAAAAGATTTAAGAAAACTGGCAATGGTAAAGTTATAGCGAATCACGCTGGTAAAATTCACTTTAAGCGTCGTAAAAATGCAAAAAGTAAGCGCAATTTGCGAAAAGATATTGTATTATCGCCAGGTGATGCGAAAAAAGTGAAAAGAATGATGCCATAATCGTATAAAATTTCAATTTAGCTGAACACTGGGTTTTATAAGTGGATATTTCCCACCCAGCGATTGGCAGGAGGTAATTATGAGAAATATACCGGTAGTTAAAGCTCATCGTAAAAAGAGAAAATATGTGAAATTAGCGAAAGGTTTTTTCGGCGGCAGACATAGGTTATATCGCACCGCTCGCGAGGTTGTCGAAAGAGCATGGCAATTTCAATATAAACATCGCAAAACAAGAAAGCGCGATTTCAGAAGACTTTGGATTTCCCGAATAAATGCAGCCGCAAGAATGAACGGTATTTCATATTCGAAACTTATAAATGCACTTCACAAATCGAATATCGAGATTAACCGCAAAATGCTTGCTCTACTCGCTATGAAAAATCCCGACGCTTTCACCGCTATCGTGAAATCTGCTACCGAGGCCGAATAATAGATGAATATCGACGAGTTAGAAAAACTTTTCAAAGATATTCTTCAAAATGCACAGAGAGCTGTTTCTGAGGCATCTCAGAACGAACTAAATGATTTGCGAACTAAATTTCTCGGCAGAAAAGGCGAGATTGCGCAATCGATGAAATTACTAGGAAAATTATCGCAGGAAGACCGTCCAAAAGCTGGTAAAATCGCTAACCAAACGAAAGCGAAAATCGAGAGTTTTTTTCGCGCGATGAAACCGGAACAGAAATTATTGCACACAAAAAACGATTACACTCTTCCAGGTAGAAAAAATATTTCAGGCGGTTCTCATCCAATCCGTTTGGTGATGCGCGAGATAATCGACATTTTCTATGGAATGGGATTCTCTGTTGCATCGGGTCCCGAAATCGAAACCGAATATTACAATTTCGATGCCCTAAATACTCCAGCAGACCATCCTGCACGCGATATTCAAGATACATTTTATCTTCCAAAAGATGGCTATCTTTTGAGAACGCAGACATCACCCGTTCAAATTCGCGTGATGGAATCACAAAAACCGCCTTTGCGAGTGATAGTCCCCGGCAAATGCTACCGCAAAGATGCTATCGACCCGACTCATTATTATACATTTTCACAATGTGAGGGACTCTATGTCGATAAGGATGTTAATCTCGCCGATTTGATGGGAGTTCTTACCGCATTCGCAAAAAAAATACTCGGTGAAAATGTTAAGGTTCGTTTTAGACCGCATTATTTCCCTTTTACCGAACCATCGCTCGAATACGATTTTTCCTGCCCCGTTTGCAATGGCAAAGGTTGCCGAATATGCAAAGGCACAGGATGGATTGAAATATCCGGAGCAGGAATGGTCGACCCAAAGGTTTTTGAAAATGTCGGATACGATACCGATAAATATCAGGGATTCGCATGGGGAATGGGTATCGAGCGAATCGCTATGGTGAAATATGGAATCGATGACATAAGATTACTTTACGAAAACGATTTGGCTTTCCTCGAACAATTCCCCCACCCATTCGGGTGTTTTTAATGTGCAACTTTTCTGACAACCGAGTTGTCATTCATTGTTGCACCTGTTCAATCAAAATAACTTTTCAACCAATTAAAAAACACGCACCCATTCGGGTGTTTTTATCGCGTTGCGTTCCTTGTTCCACAAAAGCGGAACAATTCCCTGCAACGCCAGCGTTATCAAAGTTTCCAAACCAATTAAAAAGAACCAAAGGTTCTTCAGAAAAGTTTGAAAATTTTCCACCCATTCGGGTGTTTTCTTTGCGTTACTTTTTTCTGAATCCCGACAAGTCGGGACATTCCCTGTTGCACCTAATTATTCAAAATAACATTTGAAATTTATAGGCGACAATGAATGACAACTCGGTTGTCAGAAAAGTCACCGTTAAAAAGAACCAAAGGTTCAAAATATCCACTTGCGTATTTAATTAAAATACATACAATTCGATATAACATTTTAAGGGGAATATTATGTCTTTTCGTGAGGATATAAAAACTGTGTTCGAACGCGATCCTGCTGCACGGTCTATAATCGAGGTGCTTACCTGCTATCCTGGTCTGCGAGCTATATTGCTGCACAAAATCGCTCATTTTTTCTGGAGAAATCGATTTCAGCTTATTGCGCGAATTATTTCCGAGTTCAGCAGGTTTATCAATGGAATCGAGATTCATCCCGGTGCGCAAATCGGCAGACGTTTTTTCATCGACCATGGCACTGGAATCGTAATCGGTGAAACCACGATTATCGGCGATGACTGCACGCTTTTTCAGGGGATAACACTCGGCGGAACTGGCAAAGAAAAGGGTAAGCGTCATCCGACTCTCGGCAATGGTATCGTTATCGGTGCTGGTGCAAAAATATTGGGAAATATCGAAATCGGCGATGGCGTGAGAATCGGTGCAGGTTCGGTTGTGGTGAGACATGTTCCACCGAACTGCACTGTTGTCGGTATCCCCGGTAGAATTGTCCGCAGACACGAAAAACATCCAAAGGAAACGATTCTCGACCACGGTAATCTTCCAGACCCGGTGGTAGAAATGTTGAAACAACTCGAAGAGCAGGTGATTAATCTCAATAAACATCTTACCGAATACGATATTCAGAGCGAGGATTTTTAATTCTCGATTATTTATATTCACAAACTCGCAATCGTAAATTATATTTTCTAAAACCTTATTGTAAATTTATGAAAATATACTTAAAAATATCGGCATTCTTGCTGGGAATGTTTTCCATCTATCTCCAGACGATAATGTTGCGGGAACTTTTCGCTGTATTCGGTTTCAGCGAACTTCTTTTAGTGTTGATACTATTTTTTTGGTTATTATGGGGGGCGCTCGGAAGTTTCACATACCACAAGGGTTTGCCGAGAACACAATTCGCTATACTCGGAATATTGGGCGTGCTTACACCATTTATAATTCGCGGAACAGCGATATTTTTGCGACCAGAATTTGGACTCGCAGTGCCGATTGCGAATATTGTTTTCACCGGATTTATCAGCACAGTCGCTGCATTTTTCAGCGGACGGGCTTTTTCATCGATGACTGTATACGGCGACACACACAAATTATATGCACTCGAGGGTTTGGGAGCTTTTACCGGTGGAATTTTATCTATTATATTTATCGGCATTTTAAGCAGACCATTTCTCGCTATACTCTCATTATTTTTACTTATCCCATTTTACCGACAGCGTGAACGAACCGCATCGAGATATATCTTCATCGTTATTATTATCGCATTTGCATACCATTTTGCATTTCCTGCATTCGATAAAATTTTGTGGCAAGGTTTTGCGACAACCGAGTTTGAATCGCCCTATGGTAGAATTTCGATTCTATCTCGTGAAAACGAAAATTATATATATGAAAATGGTAAGCTTATTGCGGCTGGTGGCGATACACTTTCCGCCGAACAGATTATTCATCCGATAATGTGGACGCACAAAACGCCGAACAAAGTGCTTCTTGTCGGCGGGTTGTTCAAGGGAGCTATTAGAGATATTTTGAAACATAATCCCGATAAAATAACATTACCATTTCCCGATAAGAAATTCTTGAAGAATGCTATCGCAATATTTCCATCACTTCGAAATTCTATAAACGATAAAAGAATTCACATTGTCGATAGTGACCCGAGATATTTTTTAAGACATAATAACAGCAAATTCGATATTATAATTTCTATTCCAGGATTTCCGAAATCGGGAGCAGACAACCGATTCTGGACAGCAGAATATTTCGAGCAAATTCGTTATAGTCTTGCCGATAGTGGAATTGTTGGAATCGCTATTCCTGTCGGAGCGAATTACCTTTCGGAATATCAAACCGAACTTTGCGCATCGATATGGACAACATTCAAAAATGTCTTTCCGCAATCGGAAATATACTTTCTCGATGCCGCTGTTTTGATGGTTTCGCGAAAAAATAGTTCACTAAATCTTGCGCGAACGCTTATACAAAATTCTAAAAATCTTCGAGATGTCGATGCGATTACAGTTCAGTCTGGTTATCTGCCGATACTTTTCCAGCAACCACGCAGCACTACATTAAAACGACAGCTCGATTCGGCAATATTTGCGCAGATAAATCACGATTGGCATCCACTGGCATATTTATGGGGAATTTTGGAGGAAAGTCTTTTATCTGGAGCAAAAATTCCAAAAAGCATTTTGATAAATGGCAATAGAAAAAGTTTATTTCTGGGAATCATTATGGGCGGAATAATTATTATTCTCGCACTAATTTTCAGAAAAAGTTCTGCAATATTTTGGGTTCTAACAGGCGGAATATGGGGCATAGTTTCGCAGACTCTTTTTATTCTGTTGTTTCAAGCGAACTTTGGAAATTTATACTGGCTTATCGGACTTGCCACCGGAATTTTCCTTCTTGGAACATCATCTGGAAGTCTTTTGGGAGCGAAACTGAATCGAAATACTCTATGGGGAATAACGATAATTTTCGCAATTATAATTTTGATATCGATTATTGGGAATTCTGGCACATATATTCCCCTATTCATTTTTCTTGCAATATTTTTACTATCGGGATTGATATCGGGGTCTATATTCGGTTTCTGTGCGAAAATGATAAAATCCGGCGGGAAATTATATGGTGCTGATTTACTCGGCGCAAGTATCGGGACGATATTAGCATTATATACGATTCCACTCACGCAACCTATATTAATTATAACTGGAATAGCAACCTCGATTTTAATTATCGGGATTTTATCTTTTAAATATTGATTTGAAAGTTTATTAAATACCGCGGCATTGCCAATCGGGACGAGTGATATAAAATGCGATTGTTTCGAGTTCCCCCACTAAATTTACATTTTTCATTACAAATTCATTATCGAGACTAATTCTTACATCGGTAAAATTTAGAATACCTTTAATTTTAGCATCTATTACTCTTTGAATAGATGCTTTTGCCACAGATGATGGCACAGTAATCACTGCTATCTGTATATCTTTATTTTTAGCGATTCTTTTCAAGTCATCGGGATGATGCACAGGAATTCCATTATATTTCGTTCCAATTTTATTTTCATCGGTATCGAATATTGCGACAATATTGAAACCCGATTTTTGAAAACCTTTATATCCTACAAAAGCCTGACCGAGATGTCCCAAACCCATTATTGCAATATTCCATTTTTGACTAAGTCCTAATATAGAACGAAGTTGTTTTATGAGAGAAGGAATATAATAACCTTTTCCTTTTTGTCCAAAATTTCCGAAACAGGAAAGGTCCTTCCGAACCTGAGCCGAGGTAAAACCATTGCGTTGTCCAATTTTCATCGATGAAATATACTCGATATTCTCACTCTGTGCTTCTTCTAATGTTCTTAAATAAATAGAAAGTCTTGTAACTGTCGCAATCGGTGTAGGACCAAGATATTCAGCCATATATTCTCCCCTATAATTATAAATTAAAATTCAGACCCATAATTGAAATGCTAATATGATAAATAAAAAAATGGGGGGAAAACAAAAATAATCGTCTCCCCCATTTGTATTTATTATTCCTCATCGGGTGGCGCCTGTGGAATAAATCCTTCTTTCATCAGAAATTGCACAGCTTCTCTTGCATGTTTGATTTTTTCCTCCGCCATTTTCATAAGTTCATCGCGAGTATGATGCACTTGTGCAACACCCAATTCGATTGCTTTGAGTCCGACTGCGACTGCCTCGCGAGGAAATACTTCCCATTCATCCATAGTTGGAATAATATAATTTTCACTAAGTCCTTTATCTTCGGCAACTTTCGCTAATTCCTGAGCGGCAGCGAGACACATTTCATCGGTAATCGTTTTCGCTCTAACATCGAGCGCACCACGGAATATTCCGGGAAAACCGAGTGAATTATTCACTTGATTCGGGAAATCACTTCTGCCTGTCGCTACAATCTTCGCACCAGCAGCTTTCGCATCCCAAGGATAAATTTCAGGAACTGGATTGGCACAAGTAAATAAAATCGGGTCTTTTGCCATAAGTTTTATCCATTCAGGTTCTATCGTTCCTGGACCCGATTTTGATAATGCGATTACAACATCCGCACCTTTCATGGCTTCGGGGATTCCGCCCTCGACCTTATCGGGATTCGTAATTTGGGTTAGTTCCCATTTTTCTTTATACTTCGTAGCGAGAATTTCGGCATCCTTGCGATTTGTGCGAAGTGTTCCCTTAGAATCGACCATAATTACATTTTCTGGTTTTACTCCTGCGAGAAACATCTGGTGAGTTATTCTGATATTTGCCGCACCTGCACCAATAGATGCGATTTTAACTTCGGAAAGTTTTTTATTCACAACTTTTACAGCATTGATAAGTCCAGCTACTGTAACAGCGGCAGTTCCTTGCTGGTCATCGTGCCAAATTGGAATATGAGCTTTTTTGCGCAGTTCATCGAGAATGTAAAAACATTTCGGTTGTGAAAAATCCTCGAGATTAACTCCACCAAACGATGGCTGAAGTTTCAGCACAAAATCGATTATCTCGTCGGGGTCTTTCGTATCGACCATTATTGGAAACGCATCGACTCCACCGAGATATTTGAACAATAATGCCTTGCCCTCCATAACAGGCAATCCTGCCTCGGGACCGATATCGCCGAGACCGAGAACTCGCGTGCCATCCGAGACAACTGCCACAAAATTCCCCTTGTTAGTATGCTCGTATACCTTAAGTGGGTTATCCTTGATGTCGAGACACGGTTTGGCAACACCTGGAGTATACCATATCGCAAAATCATCCATATTCCGCACAACACACTTTGCTGTTACCTGAACTTTCCCGTGATAATACGGATGCATTTTCATTGCATCGCGACCGGGTTTCTCAGCTTTTCTTACAAGCTCTTCCCTACTTAATTTTTTCTCGGACATTTCTGCCTCCAATTTTAATTAGTTAGTATGAGAATTCTATCACAAAGTATTTTTATTCGGTTGTATTGTCAAGGATTTTGTATATTTTGGTCGATAAAATGAAGTTTCTCGACATTTGCCACACTATCCACTATATCGATAAACCAAACACCATCGTATGACAGATTCGGATTGCAGGGGATTTTAAGAAAATCGATTGCTCTATCACGAGTCGGTATAACAACTCTTCGCTTTGTATTAAAAAACATACCGAGTGTATCGAATTTTCCATTCGCATTCCAAAGTTCTGCATATCCGAGTTTTTCCGAACCGACCCACTGGAACGCATCGAGCGAAACGAGCGAATCGCAATAGTGAATAATTCCGCCCTCGACAGCATCGACCACGACAAGCCGCCAATACGATATATTGCCGAGTTCCCATTTAGACGCCGAGAATGCTAAAAATTTTCCATCGGGAGAAACGCGGGCACATCGAGCATTTTCAGCGAATGCACCTCTCGTCATAGTTCGAGTCAATCCAGTTGTCCTGTCGAACATAAATACCGAATCGGCAGCAGCATAGAAATATTTGTTATGAGCGGCATCCGCTGCGATTAAAAACGCATCGTCTACCTCGGGAATTTCGATTCGTTGACAATTCACTATTTTACCCGATGTATCTATTTTACAGAGTTCAAATCCGCTTGTGTCTTGCAGGCAAAGTGTATTATCGGGCGAAAATGTCGCAGATATTATATTATGGGCTAATTTTTTGTCTCCCGCGCAACCGATAACGGAAAATTGAAGGATGAAAATCGACACAATAAATACAATGGTCGATTTGATTAACATATTGAAGTGCTTCATTTTTAACCTCTATTTAATTAGTTAAAAAATATAATATATTTCTCCCCGATTTTTTCCAGAAACCTTGTTATTCTGGCGACTTTTCGGTCGTTAGAATTAGATAAAGTTTTTAGGAAAGGAATGTGAGAAAAATCCCTTTTTTCAAAAAGGGTTTTCCTCATCTTTTTTTACTCATTACATTTCAGCCATTTTCGCTTACCGATTTTTATTATGCAATTTTTAGGCTCGAGAACTAAATGCTCGTCTGTTATCGGTTCGCCATCGATTTTTATCGCTCGCTGACGAATCAATCGCCTAACTTCGGTTTTGCTCGAAATAAGTCCCGATTGCGCGATAATATCCACAAGGTTCATCGGTTCACTTAAATGAAATTCGGGGATATCGTCTGGAACTTGTTTTCGCGAAAATACCTGCTCGAAATGCTGTTTTGCATCATCCGCAGACTCTTTGTTATAATACATTCGCACGATTTCCCAGCCGAGTCGCTTTTTGATTTCCATCGGATTGACCGAACTATTTTTCAGCATCGCAGAGACTTTATCCAATTCAGATTTCGGTAAATCGGTAGTCAGAACGAAATAATCCTCGATTAGCACATCGGGAATGGACATAATTTTGCCGAACATATCGTTCGGGTTATCCTCGAATGCGATATAATTTCCCAGTGATTTCGACATTTTATTGACACCATCGGTGCCGACAAGAAGTGGCATCGTGATAATCGCCTGCGGTTTTTGCCCATATTCACTTTGAATCGAGCGTCCCACGAGCAGATTAAATTTCTGGTCGGTGCCGCCGAGTTCGACATCCGCTTCGAGTGCCACCGAATCGTATGCCTGAGCCAGCGGATACATAAACTCGTGGATAAAAATCGGTGTTTGACTGCGATATCGCTTTTCGAAATCATCCCGCTCAAGAATTCGAGCCACAGTATATTTCGATGCCAATTTAATTACATCTGCGAAACTCAATTTCGACAGCCATTCGGAATTGAATTGTATTTCGAGTTTATCGAGGTCTAACACTTTACCCGCTTGTTGGACATAAGTTTCAGCATTTTTTCGAGTTTTCTCACTCGATAGTGCCGGGCGAGTTTTGTTTTTCCCCGATGGGTCGCCAATCATCGCTGTGAAATCGCCTATTACGAGTATCGCCTTATGACCGAGCTTCTGAAATTGCCGAAGTTTCCGCAGAACCACCGAATGCCCGAGATGCAAATCCGGTGCCGATGGGTCGCAGCCGAGTTTCACTCGAAGCGGTTCATTATTATCCACAGAATATTTCAGTTTTTCGAGCAGTTCATCCTCGGGAATTACATCGACAGTCCCGAATTTTATCGATTCGAGCTGTTTCTCCGGCGGCAACCAATTCATCTAAATCCTCCCAATTTTTCAATTTAGTCGTTTGGAAATTATCGAATACCCAATTTAATAATTTCAATAATATTTCAAAGTTTTTTAAAATAGAATATCTTGCATTCTCTCGCAAATCGAAGATATTCGGTTATATTCGATTAAGGAGACGATTTAATGGCAACTGTGATTTTCAAAAGAGAAACCGATTACGATGTCGGCAAAATTTACGATTCACTTGTCGAAATGATTGAAATCGGCGGGCTCTCAGATAAAATTAAATACGGCGAAAGAATTTTGCTTAAACCGAATTTACTTGCCGCAAGAACTCCCGATTCGGCGGTTACCACGCACCCTGCGGTTGTCGAGGCGGTTGCAAAAATTGTGCTCGATTACAGCGCTATACCGATAATAGGCGATTCACCAGGCGGAGCGATTCGAGGGACTCAACGAGTCCTCAAAAATACCGGTATGCTTAAAATCTCAGAAAAACTGGGCATCGAAACCATTTCGCTCGAAGCGAAAAGCGCAATCCAAATAAAATTGCCCGATGGCAAAATTCTTCATATATCTAAAATCATCAATGAAGTCGATGGTATAATAAATATCGCAAAATTGAAAACTCATAGTCTCGTTCTGATGACACTCACGGTTAAAAATCTCTATGGTCTCATACCAGGATTTCGTAAAGCTGAATATCATAAAATTTATCCAACTCCTCCAAAATTCGCTCGATTAGTTGCAGAATTATATTCTGCGGTTAAGGATAATCTAAAATTTTCAGTTCTTGATGGAATAGTCGGAATGGATGGCAATGGTCCATCATCTGGGCAAGCACACAAATTCGGACTGCTTGCACTTTCAGACAATCCGCCAGCACTCGATTTTGAAATCGAAAATATAGCGGGGCTGAAATCGCATTCGCCGATTATGAAGGAATTGATAAAACGCAATCTCGTTCCGCAATACGAAGTGAAATGGCTCGGTGAGAAAATCGAGAATTTTAAAAATTTCAAAATACCATCGAATTGGTATCTCTATCTTGCACCGGCATTTTTGACAAAATTTTTAGGCAAACTCGTTCAAGTTGCCCCAGATGTCGTGGATAGTAAATGTATCCACTGCGGCGATTGTATGCACAGCTGCCCTGTCGATGCCATCACGATGATAATCGAGAAAACATCACCCAAATTCGATTATAGCAAATGCATCAGATGTCTTTGCTGCCACGAAATATGCCCGACAAAAGCAATAATATTCAAAAAATCGATATTAGCAAAATTCATAAAATAACACCCTTCGGGTGTCTTTATCGCGTTGCATTCCTTGTTTCACAAAAGCGAAACAATTCCCTGCAACGCCTGCACCCCTTCGGGTGTCTTTATCGCGTTGCGTTCCTTGTTTTACAAAAGCGAAACAATTCCCTGCAACGCCTGCACCCCTTCGGGTGTCTTTTGTGCGTTGTTTCCCTTGTCGATAGAATCGGCAATTCCTTACAACGCCATATTAATGAATAACTTTTGAAATGCTTGGGCGACAATGAATTTCACTCTTGTGAAAGGTCCCGATTACATCGGGATTAAGAAAAAAGTCTCCATTAGAAAGAACCGAAGGTTCCACCTGATTAATAAAATGGTTACCTAAATCCCTTTTTAGAAAAGTTTGAATATTTTCTAACGATTTCCAATCGTTAGAAAGACTAAAGTTTTCTGGAAGGGGTTCGGGGGAACCTCTTTTCCAAAAGAAGTTCCTCCGAAAAAATCCTCATAATTCCTTTCCTTCATCTCCATCTCCATCATTTATTCCGCTGAAAATCCTTGTTTGCCTCGCTTGATGTCCTATTTATCGATTGGAACACACTTTGTGTTTCAGCCGATTAGATTTTTCTCGCTTCGATAAGATAATTTATTCCAGTTCCCCACGACATTAAAATAACGATTGCACCATAGACTTGAATTATTATAGATAAAGTATTCGGGATTTGTGCGCCGAAAAATGCTGTCCACAATAAAAGTGCTATTATCATAATCATTTCGAATGTGGTTTTCAATTTTGCGATTATTATAGGAAGTATTATTTTGCCGTTACTTTTTATTTTGATTATTCGAACCGTTGTTATGACAATGTCGCGGAATATAAGAGCGCCTGCAATCCATAAAGGTAGAACATTAGAGGCAGCGAGTGCGATAAGAGCGAATCCTGTCAGGATTTTATCGGCTATGGGGTCCCATAATTTCCCGAAATTCGATAGGTGAGTTCTTCGGGCAATATATCCATCGATTGTATCTGAAATCGCACCGAGTCCAAATAGGACTACTGCGATTATTCTTAATGTCGTCCCGCCATAGTAGAAAAGGACAAAAAAAATCGGTGAAACGATGATTCTTCCGAGTGTGAACCAATCAGCGATAGTCATTTCTCACCTGAATGTGTTAAAAAATTAGTCTTCGCCAAAACCATCGGTAAAAAGTTTAGCGATAGAATCGACAGCTTCGTTTTCATCGGGACCATCGGCTATAACTTTAACAATACTGCCTTTTTCCGCAGCGAGAATAAGAACACCCATTATACTTTTAGCATTAACCTCAATGTCGCCCTTAACGATTTTGATATCCGACTGAAATTGCGTAGCCGCTTGAACCAAAAGCATCGCAGGTCTCGCATGTAGTCCGAGTTTATTTTTTATTTTCAATTCTTTTTCCACAGCCAAATTAACCATCCATTTTAAATTGGAGAAAAATAATTGTTTTATCTATTTGCGCAAGTTATTTTCAATATAATAATTTATAATTTATTAACATTAATAAAATAAACACTTTAATATAAAAATAAATGTTGCCTAAAATAAAAAAATGCTTTTTTTGAAAAAAATGCTTGATAAATTTAGCAAAATATATTTAATGGGAGTTTTAGAAAGAATTTGTAGAAATTTATTTTATAAAAAAGTGAGGTTATCGAGTTATGGCAAGATATATCGGTGCAGTATGCAGACTTTGCAGGCGTGAAGGCGAGAAGCTTTTTTTGAAAGGTGACAAATGTTATACCGACAAATGCCCCTTTGCGAAAAGACCCACTTTACCCGGTCAACGAGGTAAATTCGGGCAACCATCGAGAGTTAGGGTAAAGGACTATGGCATTCGTCTCAGGGAAAAACAAAAATTGCGAACTATTTATGGTGTCATGGAACATCAATTCAGGAAATATTTTAATATTGCTCGAAGAATGCCCGGTAGAGCGGGAGAAAATTTACTTCAGCTTTTAGAACGGCGTCTCGATAATATCGTCTATCGTCTCGGATTTGCTCCGTCGAGGAAATCTGCGAGACAGTTAGTAAGACATGGACATTTTCTTGTGAATGGTCGAAAAACAGATATTCCAAGTTATATACTTCACCAGGGTGATGTGGTTCAAGTTATGGAAAAAAGTAAAAAATTAGAGATTATACATGAAATGCTTAAGAAGCGTGGAAGGATTATTGAATTATCCTGGCTTCAGCTCGATAAAGCTCATCTGGAAGGTCGGCTTCTTTCTATGCCTACTCGTGAAGAAATTCCAATAACTATTAATGAAAATTTTGTTGTCGAGTTCTATTCCAGATAATAATATTTTAGGAAAAATAAAAAGGAGAACGAATATATGAAATGGAAGCAAATACAAATGCCCGATGATCTTTGGGAGGACCCCGAAACTATAGGGAATCAAACTTTTGGAAGATTTATGCTCGAACCTCTCGAAACAGGTTATGGTATAACTGTGGGAAATGCTTTAAGACGAGTTATTCTTTCATCGATGCAGGGCGCTGCTATCGAATCTATTAAAATCGATGGTGTGCTTCACGAGTTCTCCACTATTACTGGAATTTATGAAGATGTTCCTGAAATTGTGCTAAATCTTAAAGGTGTTCGTTTCGCAGTCGAGCTCGATTTTCCTCAACCTGTTAAATTAGATATCGAGAAAAAGGGCGATGTTCTTGCCGGTGATATCGAAACACCAGCTGGTATCAAGATACTCAATCCAGAGCATCATATCTGCACGATTACAAAGAAAAAACGGCTTATAATAGATATGGAGCTCGGTGTCGGCAAGGGTTTTTCGGTTGCCGATGAACACAGAGATGCGCAAGCGCCTATTGGAACAATCTCTATCGATGCTATTTATACTCCTGTTAAAAAAGTGAATTACAATATCGAGGCGGCAAGAGTTGGACAAAAAACCGACTATGATAGATTGATAATCGAAATCGAAACCGATGGTTCGATGACTCCACGTGAAACCTTGGGTATGGCGGCAAAAATGCTCATCGACCACTTTACTTTCTTTCTTCATCCCGAGGTTTCTATGGAACAAGTGGAGGAAGAAATTATCGATGATGAAACTAAGCGAATGAAACAGTTGTTGAAACTTCCTGTTAGTGAACTCGAACTGTCTGTTAGAGCGAACAATTGTCTCGACAAAGCGAGAATTAGATTTCTTGCCGACCTCGTTATTAGAACCGAGCAGGAAATGCTTAAATTCCGTAATTTCGGGCGAAAATCACTTCAGGAACTTCAAACTGTTTTAAGTAAAATCGGTCTTCATTTCGGTATGGATGTTTCCGAATTTCTTTCCGAAGAGGAATTGGAAGAGCTTAAACGAATTGCAATCGAAATAGAAATGAAGAAAGCTAAACAAGAAGAATTGCAAAATGAATAATTTATGTTTTTACTAAATAAGAAATGAGGTGTTGTTATGCGGCATAGAAAAGCAATCAGGAAAATTGGTAGACCGACGGCTCACAGGAATGCATTATTACGCAATCTTGTGACATCGTTTTTCCAACACGATAAAGTTGTGACAACGAAAGCGAAAGCTAAGGCTGCACAGCAAGTTGCCGAAAGACTTATCAAATATTCGATTTCTGGCACACTCGAGGATAAACGCAGAATTATTTCGTATTTAAAAAATCGTGAAGTCGCTCACAAACTAATTAAACTCGGTGTTGAAAAATTTACCGATGCTCCTCGCGGAGGACGAACCGCAATTTATAAGCTCGGCTATCGAAAGGGCGATGGTGCAGAAATGGCTGTGTTAAGTCTTTTAATCGATTCTATCGAGAAAAAGAAAACGAAAAAGCACGCTAAAAAGGAAAAAGTTATCGAAACTGCTCCAAAAATTAAAAGCAAAAAACAAAGTAAATTAGCACCCGAAGAAATTCCAGCCGAGGAAAAAATCGCCGAGAAAAAAGTCGAAGATGTCGAAGTGACTGCCGAAAATGTGGAAGACATTTCTATCGAAGATGAGAAAACAACCGAATCAGCAGAAGCAATCGAACCCGAGCAATCTAAAACCGATGAAATATCATCCGATATCGAACCCGACAAAAATACCGATGATGAAAAATCGGTGGATGATGATACCGCAAAGGATGAAAATTAGTATCGAATCTTTTTTATAGCTGTTTGGCAAAATACGGGCGGAATGAAATATCGTTCGGTGCTATAATTTTCAGAAATTACTTTGCTTAATTAAATTCGATATGAAAACAAAAAAGATAATAATTATAATTGTCTCGATAATATTGGGACTTTCAATTATTTCGGCTGGAATTGGATATATTATCTATCGTAATACAAGAAAACACATCTCGAACCAAATGGAAAATCTTCAAAGCAAATTTTTCCAATATGTTATCCCTGCTAA
>JAGGZE010000167.1 GCA_021162205.1 bacterium | reverse complement strand
CTTTTTAGGGGCGACTTTTTTTTCACAAGAGTGAAATTCATTGTCGCCCAGAAATTTTGATTGAGCTGGTGCAACAGGGAATTGTTCGGAGAACAAGGAAAGTTGCACAAAGAAAACACCCGAAGGGGTGAGCCATTCGGCTCTTTTGAGCCCTTCGGCTCTTTTTAGGGGCGACTTTTTTTTCACAAGAGTGAAATTCATTGTCGCCCAGAAATTTTGATATGGTTATTTTGATTAATCTGGCGTTGCAAGAACCTTCGGCTCTTTCTATGAGGGCGTATTCGATACGCCCCTACTTTTCAATTGGTTGAAATTTATTTTAATTAATCTGGCGTTGCAAAGGAATGTCCCGACTTGTCGGGATTCAGAAAGACGCAACGCACTAAAAACAGGCTAAGCCTGACGCATTTTAAGAATGCGGACTATTTCACCGGGGTCGGTCATTTCTATAAGTTCTTCGGCAAACGATGAGTCGGTGATAAAAATATTCAGCAATTTTCGATATACTTTTTGATAATCTGTATCGCCCTCATAAATCGGTGTTACGATACCGAAAACGAAATGAACGATTTCGATATCATCGAGAGCTTTCATCGGTGCGCCATCGGGGTATCGAAGAAAACACATAGTAAGGTCTCTGACATTTTTTGAACGGACATGCGGGATTGCGATACCTTTCCCGATAACTGTCGACGATTGAGATTCTCTATATAATAGTTCGTCGCCGAGTTTTTTCACATTCTTGACCAAATCCGACCTATCTAAAACTCCGGCTACTCGACGAATCACTATTTCGGTGATAATTTCCTCATCGGGATATGTGGATTCACCTGTTTCGTCATCGATATCGGATTCGATATATTCCCAAAGTTCCACAAGTTTTGGAGAAAGCAATCGAACCAAACGCAAATCTCTGCCTATATTCCTCCATGACTGTTCCATTTTTGTTTCCTTTCGAGTGCAACTGAAACGGGAATGAATTTTATCCCATATTTTTTAAGAGTTGTAATATTTTTTCTTAAAATTTCTGCTGTCGTGTCGGATGTATGACAATTTATTATCATAGCGGCTGTTCTTCTTGCGGAAAAACAGTAATCGAAAAGTCTTTTCTCGATTTTTTCTGCCGATAGTCCGGGCGGGTCGATAATGTGGTCGATATGAGTCGATGGCACACCGATTTTTTTAGCGATATTCTCAGAAACCGAATATGGTGTCGTTCTCGAATCGACGAAGAAAAAACCCGCATCGCGAAGAACTCGTAGAACTTGAAACATCACTCGTTTGTTTTCGGTAGCGCGAGAACCCATATGATTGTTCGCACCGACAGCACCCGGTATTTCGTTCAGCATTTTCTCGACAAGATTTTTAATTTTCCGGTCATCGAGTTTGACTAAAATCGCATCGGGACCAGGTTCGACCTGCGGATATGATTTTGGCTCCATCGGGATATGAACGAATCGCTCTACTTTGGGGTAATTTTCGAGTGTATTGAGAATATATGCCGTATATTTGCCATTTGGCAGGATTGCCGCAGTGAATTTTATTCCGATGTCGAAAATCTTTTTCGATATAGGAATGGAATATTGCCCGAAATCATCTATTAGTAAAGCGACATATGCAGAATCGATAGGTGCTTTCGATATCCTGCGGATTCTTATTTTATGCGTGAGAATATCGCCATATCCGATTTTGATATCGAGTTCGTTGCCCGATTTTTTCTCGACATCGTCGATTATTGTTCCATTGGAATCTAAAATTGCTCGCTGAAAAAAATAGTTTATCAAAGCAGTCTGGAAATTTTTGTTGATTTTGATTGTTATCTCGGAAACTTTTGAATTCGGCAACTGTGGAATTTCATCTTTTTTGCGAATATATATAGATTTTTGGGGTATTCCGAAATCGATTCTAAACTGTTCTATCGCACCATTTATTTTTACGATAAAATCTGTCGGCTCGTTTTTTATTTCTCGATTCGCTGAAACTTTTCGATTGGATTTAGAATTCACACCAAAAATTAGAAATAGTATCCCTGCGATACCGACTATGGCAATTCCCCAGAATAACCATCGAGGGCTTCTTTTTTTTCCCTGCGAAACTTTTCTATTTCTTGGCTTCCTGTGCATAATCTGAAATTATAATCGTTTTTTTATCGAAAGCAACAATATTATCGAAGCGAAAAATAACTAAAATAAAATATAGTTCACAAGGACACTTTTTCCCGATTATTACAGCAGAAAAATCGATTTATTTACGATTGGGAAAGATTTCGATGAAGAATATATAGAATTCGATTTATTCGCCGACCTCGAATTTTACTCTGACGAAATTTTTAATTCCATTATCGGCAGTGATAAACAAAATCGCCTCGGTGGATTTTTCAAATGATGCAGCAGAAATCAATCGGAGCGAAATCTGAATTTTCGAATGCGAAACGAGTTTAAAATTCGATGGTGAAACAGAGAGCAATCCTGTATTTGAAATCGCATCGAAACCTGGCGAAATATTAGGGAATTTTTGCGACCGCCTAACAGGAATCCGCACTGCGATTTCATAGTTGTGAGACAAAGTATCGTTATTGAAAACCGTGAAAACACCTGTTGTATTTTTTATATCACATTCTAATATGGATGGTGCTACACCGAGTTCACCGAGCGGCGGTTTTGATGGATTCGCTTTGGGTTCGGTTTCGATGAAATAATTCGATATAATCGCAGACTGAAACATTCCATTAGAGTTTGCAGAAATAAATACTTTGACATCGAAATGCTGGTTGTAAAGTTCTTCGCGCAATGGAATATCCGTCCAGATTTTAGAACGCGCATAGTCTGAAGAATCCACAAATAAAGTTTCGCTATCGCCTATTTTGAACCAACTCGTATCGGGTAATGCCATATATCCATCGCAGAGCGGTGTTTGAATTTCGGGGGACATCACTTTAACAATCGCATATTTTGCTCCGACATCGCTGCAGGTGAGCGAGAATCCTAAATCCTGCGGATGTCCGATTGGAATATATTGTGTTGTGAACGAACCCGGCGCTACTTTCAATGCGAAAACCAATATAAATGGTATAAATAGCAGAGCGGCATGAATTATTTTTCTGTGAATTTTATACATGTTTTAAATTTATTATTTTTTTTCAAAAATTG
>JAGGZE010000068.1 GCA_021162205.1 bacterium | reverse complement strand
GAATATTTCATATTTATTTTTATTTGAAATTATTTTAATTGAATTGTTCAAAAATATTCTTATTTTTATAAAATAAAAGCAATAAAAATTAAATAAATTATTTTTAAATGTAAAACCACTTGACATTGAATAATGGGAAATTATTTTTTACAATCGAATAAAATCTGCATAGGGGGTTAAATATGTTAGGAAAAATCTTGTCGCGGGCAGGTATCCTGCTTGTCCTCATTTCAATTTTTACTCTTCTTTGGGCTGGAACAACCGGGAAAATTACAGGAGATGTTGTCGATGAACAAACCGGCGAACCTATCGTGTCTGCCGATGTGGAACTTATAAATCCTGCAACCGGCGAAGCGATTAATGGAACAGCGACGGATTTGGATGGAGTTTATATCTTTCTCGATGTCGGTCCGGGCATTTACGACCTTAAAGCATCGTCGTTAGGTTATCCTGCTGTTACAATGAAAAATGTTGTCGTTCATTCGGATAAAACTACACGGATGAATTTCAAACTTGCTTCCGAAGCTATTCGTGCCAAAGCTATCGAGGTTACAGCGGAGCGTGAAAAAATTGAATTCGGAAAAACTAATACCGGTGAATATGTTAGTTCTGATGATATAGAATCGATGCCTGTTCAGAGCACTGCCGATATTCTTTCTACCAAGGTTGGAGTTGTCAGCAGAGGCGGAGAACTTCATTTCCGCGGTGGTCGTCAAAGAGAAGTCGCTTACTATGTGAACGATATGCCTGCCAATGACCCTACTTACGGCTATCAAGCATTAAATGTTTCTACTAATTCGATTCAGGAAATTCAGGTTCAAACGGGAGCGTTCAACGCCGAATATGGTGGAGCTCTTTCGGCTATAGTTTCGATTGTTACTAAGGAAGGCGACCCGAACAAATTTTCGGGCTCAATCGGTTATTCTACTACAAATTTCAGAATCGAACCACTTAATAAATTCACTACTAATGCTGATAAACTCGATTTTTCGCTATCGGGTCCCGAACCTGTATCTACTTTTTTACTACCCATTTTCGGTTTCAGAATGCCTCGTGATAAACGAATATCTTATTTCTTCTCGATATCTGGTGAAAATACCGATTCGAGACTCCCATATAATAAAGCTTTTGACCTCGATTACGATAATGGTGCTGCTCCGATTGCTTCGCAGGATGAAATATATAGTCCATATAAAATCGATTATGGTTGGTATGGTTTATTTCCAGAAAGACGAGTCAATCAATATCAAATGACATTAAAGCTTAAGCAACGATTAACACCATCTTTTAAGTATGTTCTTTCTTTCGATGGTAATTGGTCGAAATGGCGTTCATTCGACTGGTATTATCTTTACTGCCCCGCTTTTGCATATAGAAGCCAGCAAACTGTATTCCAGACATCACTTAGTATTACACATAATCTTACGATTAATACATTTTATGAATTAAAATTTGGATATTTCCATAATAAACGCACACTCAGTCCCGGTGATATAAACCCCGGCGATTTTGGAATAGATTCCTCTGTTGTTAGAACACTCGACGATTGGGTCGATATCAATGGTGATGGTGTTCCACAGGTGAGAAACCAATGGATCGATTATAATGGCAATGGTATGTGGGATTATGGTGAATATTGGCTTCCTAATATCGAGCGAATCGATACAATCTGGCATAATCCTGGACTTCACGATTCGATAATCGAATTCGATACTGTTTATGCGGATACTCTTCCCCCACAAATCGGCGAGGAACCCTGGATGGATTGGAATGACAATGGAGTTTTCGAACCTAGAATGACAAATTTCAATACACCTTATCCAAGCTGGTTCTCGATGAATCTCGGTGAACCTTTTATGGATGGTGAACCTTTCCTCGATGGCTATCCTTATGGTATGAGTTATCAATCTCTTATCGATGGAAGTTCTGGAATCGATTTTGTTATGGAAACTTTATGGGTCGATATCGATGGAAATGGAATCAAGGATGAGGGTGAATATATTTATGGCAGTTATTATTATACTCGTGATACGGTTCTTCTCGAGGAATACACCTGGGTCGATGAAAATGGCAATGGAGAACCCGATTGGGGTGAATATACGGATATAAATGGTGATGGTCAACTGACTGTTCGCGACCTTTGGTGTAATTATTACGATGCTAATGGAAATGGTAAATACGATGTTGGTGAATTGGGTGAACCATTTTTAGACATTAATCATAATGGATATTATGACTCGCCGAATTATATTCACGATGATGGAGAGAGCTATTTAGACCGCAATGGTAATGGCAAATTCGATGATTATTCGGGTTTTCAGTATCGTGGTTTCGACCGCTGGGCTGTCTGGAGCAAACGAAGTGTCGATATGGGTCTTGCAAAAGGCACTATAACGAGTCAATTGAATAAAAACAACCTTGTGAAAACAGGTATGGAATTTCAATGGATACGAATCGATATGAATCAAATCCAATATCCCGAATATGTTTATGATGGCGTGGCTGATGATATGCCTTGGTCCGACCACGGAATATTCCGTTCTTTCTATACGAGAACACCTAAGACTTTTGCCGCTTATCTTCAGGACAAAATGGAATATGGCGGTCTTATCGCAAATGTGGGTTTGAGATTAGATGCTTTCATTCAAGCTAACGAGGTTCTCGAAGACAGTGTTCAGGAACAGCTTAAACTCGTTCTCGCCGATTGGTGGGATATGAATAAGGTTCAAACTACCAATTTTAAGCTTTCACCTCGTCTTGGAATGAGTTATCCGATTACCGATAAATCGAAACTGTTTTTCAGTTATGGACATTTCTATCAGCTTCCAGGATTCGATGATTTCTATCAAACACCGACTCAGGGTTCACGAGCTGGCAGATTAGTAGGAAATCCTAACTTATCCTATGAAAAAACTGTCGCATACGAACTCGGTGTTGCCTACGCATTCCTTAATGATTGGACACTTCAATTTTCAGGTTATTATAAGGACATTTATGATTTAATGAACACATCGCATGCTCGAATCGGTCCTATCGAGCAAGATGTATATGTTAATAAGGATTATGCTCGTTCGAGGGGTGTCGAATTTCGATTGGACAAATCGCTATCGAATTATTGGTCGCTCGGTGCTAACTATTCATACTCGTTCGCTTTCGGTAAAAGTTCATCGGATAGAAGCGGCTACGATGCTCAATTCGACCAGACTGCAATACCGCTGCGAGACCTTCCACTCGACTGGGACCAGAGACATCTTATAAATTTGGTGCTCGACTTTCGTGTCAAGAAGGATGAACATCCTGTATTACTTGGAGTTAAACTTCCAGATAAATGGGGAGTAGACCTTGTAACAACCTGGGGCAGTGGTTTTCCATATACACCATCGAAATATAATCCTCATTACGAAATAAAACCTGGTGAAAAGGGTTGGGAGCGAACTAATGCTCTCAGAATGCCTAACCAGTTCAATATCGATTTGAAAATGAATAAAAATTTCAGGATTGGGCAATTCGATTATTCGGCTTATTTACAGATTTCCAATCTTACAAATTATAGAAATATTCTCTCGGTCGATTCGGATACAGGTGAACCCGATAAAAGTTGGATAAATTATAATGTCGATGGTTCTTATGAACTTATGGGCGACGATTATGCTAAAGACCCGACACATTGGGGTCCGCCGACAGATATAAGAATCGGAATCGAAATGGCTTGGTAATTATAATAACGAGGTGATACAATGAAAAAATTAGTTTTTTGTGCATTGATTTTGCTTATTGCATTTTCAGTGTGGGGAAAAGATTTAAGTGATGCTCCGAGAATAAACGAGACTTATGGTTTTGAAAGAGCTACTGCGACAGGTCCTATGACCGATGAGAAAACTCACCAGATAGGCAATCTTTATCTCACTATAACCAACTGGGGATTCTTCGGTTCTCAACGCGGTGATGATGACCCCCGATATTGCTATACTGCCGATGAGGAAATCTGCGGAAGAGATGCCGGTAATTGCAGACCATCAGCGGAATATCCTGGATGTTCCGGTATAGAATATCTTTTTCAGGGAGCGTTATGGGTCGGTGCTGTAATTGCTGGTGATACGCTTGTATCTGTCGGTGAAGATGGCTGGCTGACCGATATAAACGAGCTCTTCCCGAGTTATAACGATGACGATACATTGATTCATCGTTCTACACTCGATAGCGACAGCGGGGCTGTTTCCGAGGATGACTATGTCGGAAATCTATCCGATACTGTGGTTAATACAGCTTATGCTCCACCGGACCATCGTCCAATTGGAATCGCGATTCATCAGGAAAGTTATGCTTGGAGTTATAATTATGCCAATAATTTTGTTTTCATCGATTATATTTTCAATAATATCCGCGACGATGATAGAACGATTCGCGATATGTATATCGGTCTCTATATCGATGGCGATGTCGGTCATGTAGAAACGCCCGATTACGCTCAGGATGATATAACAGGATTCATTAAAAATTATGTCAATGAGGCAAATGAAACGACCGCAGTTAATCTTGCATGGCTCGCCGATAACGATGGCGACCCCGACGATGGTATGTTCACCGAAACAAGCCCTACGGGTGCTATGGCTGTGAAATTGCTTCGAGGTCCGACCGATTCGCTTAATTTTTCATTTAATTGGTGGATTTCGAACACCGATGAAGTTTATGACTGGGGACCGATGAGAGAAGACCATCAACTCGGTTTCGATGGCACTCCCGAGGGTGATATCAGCAAATATAAAGTGATGTCGAATAACGAGTTCGATTACGACCAGACTGCAACTGTAGAATATTTCGACGACCCTAATTGGAGACCTTCTCCTAATGATATAGGCACCGCTGAAAACATTGCCAATGGCTACGATACGAGATTTTTGCTTTCATTCGGACCTATCGAGGTGCAACCGAATCTTTCCGAGGATTCACTTCCGCATATCACGATTGCATTTATGGTCGGTGAGAATTTTCATCAAAATCCTAATAATACAGGAACCGATTGGGCACCAAATTTTAATTTCGACAAACTCTCATATACAGCGTATTGGGCACAGCAAATTTTCGATAACGATTATCACGGACCAGAGCCACCGCCATCACCAGAATTCATAATTGTTAGAGGACAAAACAAAGTTACCGTGCTTTGGAAATCCACTGGTGTCGAGGATGTCGAGGACAACATTACTAACCTTCACGATTTCGAGGGATATCGTGTCTATATCGCCGAGGAAAATATCGATAATTACTATATTCCATTGGTTCAGTATGATGAAATCGATTATCTTCACATAAATGAAATAACCGAGATTTTGGATTCTGTTACCGAGATGGGCGATACTATTTCTCATTATAATGTAAAATATTCCGATACACTTTCAGCGAGTCCCGATTTATATACTGCGACAATTATTCCACTTATAGGGATACCTCACGATACGACACTCGAAGCGGAGCCATTCAGTGCAAACAATGGAATGCCACCAGATACTACCTATGAAGGTGAAACCTGGTATTATTTCGAGATAAATAATCTTCTTCCCGGCGATGACAAATGGGTAGTCGTTACTGCGTTCGACTATGGACAGCCCAGTAAAGAATTGGAATCGTTGGAATCGAACAAGACTGTGAATGCTAAATGGTTTGTTTCGAGTGGGACTCCATCTACCGATAAAACGGTTAAAGTCGTTCCCAATCCTTATCGTGTCGATATGGATTATAAATCGTATTGGGAACATTCATTTACAGGAAACTGGACCGAGTATTCGAGAAAAATCAGGTTTTATAATTTACCTAAAAAATGTCAGATAAGAATATTTACACTCGATGGCGACCTCGTTAAGAAACTCGACCACGATGAATCCGACCCTGATGAAATGGTCGGTGCAGAGGATTGGAATCTAATTTCCAGAAATGACCAGGCTACTGTCAGTGGAATTTATATTTTCAGTGTCGAGGATAAGGAAACAGGCGAAACCCAAACTGGCAAGTTCGTTATTATAAAATAAATTTAATTTATGTGAATAATAAGGAGGACAATATGAGAATAAATATGAAATTACTGGTATTATTATCGATTTTGCCGGTGATTGTTTTCGGACAGGCAAAAGTTGGGACAGCCATCGGGCAATTTCTTGAAATACCGGTATCGGCTCGAGCTGAAGGTATGGCGAGTGCATTTCTTGCGACCGCCGACGATATTTCCGCAATTTATTATAATCCCGGTGGATTAGCCTGGCAAAATGGACGACAATTAACTATATCGCACACTATGCTATATGCGGGTATCAGCCACGATTTCGGAGCATATACTATGCCTGCTGCCGGTGGTGTTGTTGGAGTGTCGTTTATTTCATTATATACCGGCGATATTGATGAAACGACTCCTTATCAGCCCGAAGGAACAGGAAGAACTTATACTGCGGGAGATTTAGCCGTAGGATTATGTTATTCCCGCATTTTAACCGACAGGTTCTCGGTTGGAGTTAATGTTAAATATCTGGGCGAATATCTTGCCGATGTTCACGCTCAGGGTTGGGCTATGGATATCGGAACAATTTTCAAGACCGCATTCAAGAATATAAGATTGGGAATGGCGCTTACTAATTTCGGTCCCGATTTAAAATTTATTCAGCAAAGCGCTCCCCTACCGATGTCGTTCCATTTCGGTGCCGCGGGAGAAATTATAAATAACCCCACTAACAGAATCACACTCGATATCGAGGGTTCACATCCGAACGATAATCTCGAAAAATTCCAAGTGGGAACCGAATATGCTTATAAGGAAATGGTATTTATTAGAGCTGGCGGCAAATTGCAGTATGATACCGACCTTTTCACTCTCGGAACTGGTTGCAAAATACCTATCGGTTCATTTATGATGAGAGCGGATTATTCATTTACATATATGCGATATTTATCGAGTGTCCACAGATTTTCATTGGGCGCCGAATTTTAATTTTGATAAAAGGAGAGTGATATGAAAAAGAAAATTTTTATCCTATGGGGTATCGGTTTGGTAATATTCGCTCTTTTCTACGGATGTTATAAGGGTGAACCTAATGAAACCGCTCCTCCTTTCGTCCAAATTTACGATGTGCCGCCCGATAGTTCTATTATGGGAGCCGCACCTATTATCTGGTGGTGGGGCACCGATGTAGATGGTATCATCGACAAATACCAGTGGCTCGACATTGTCGCCGATAAAATAAACGAAAGCGATTTGAGTTCATATTATAACGGCGAATTGCCTATTCCCGATGAGATTATTAGCGAGGATGAAACCGATACTTTCCAATGGGTCAGCACAGATTCCAGCGCCGATACTATTTATCTTTTGCTCGAAGCTGGCGACACGATGACCAAACATTTATTCTGCGTGCGTTCGATAGATATCGATAATAAAATATCCGATGCCGAATGCAGAATTTATTATCGAACCAATGTTCCACCCGATTCTATGTATTTTAAGGAAAACGAGGATTATGCCGAGGGCGATACATTCTGGATTCTCAACGACACTACTTATGATTGGAATGGTATTAGGTTCGATTGGTCAGCTCACGACCCCGATAATTCGGTTATTCTGGAATATTTCTGGTGGGTGGAAAATTATGATAATCCATCGGAAATCGCCCGGACATCTAAAGCCGACGATTCACTATTTACAGTGTATAGTGGCGATAACATCTACGATGGCTGGGTAAGACTCAATTATACCACATTAAAAGGTGAAATTCCGACAGGACATTGGCGACTTATCATTACGGTTAGAGACGATGCTTTCCAGGAGGGTGTTGCCGATACATTCGAATTCTATGCTGTGCATCCAGATTTCGACCCATCGATAGACTCGATTGCACAGATGATGGCAGACACTACATATCCTCATAAAATGCTCGTGATTTTCGCCGCTCCAATAGGTTGGCAGGATGATATGGGAGTATTCTATTGCAATATTTTCCAGAATTTAATGAATGATGGAGTAATCGATACATTCGATACATCGAGAGCTGTATCATCGGGTGAATATATGAATTTAACAAAGTTCGACCTCGCAGATTACAGTATTATTTATCTGTTTAATCTCAGTTTTATGTCGACACCGACTCTTGCACCCGGTCCGGATATGCTCGAAGAATTGAAGGAATATGTTACCGCTGGTGGAAGAGTTATTTTCGATGGCAGGCAATTTTTTAGCCAGGTCTCCAATTCGGATAGTTCGACCAACCCATTTGGGCAAATTCCATTTGTGATGTTCGGAATTACAACCAATTCCGATATGGGAAACTGGAATTGGTCTGAGGCACTCGACCAGGTAGATGATATATACCCCGATTTATATATCGATTCGACTAAGACATTATCGGGCAAGCTTGGCGGTGTGCGAACTGTTGGACTTTATCCGCATTTCTTCGGTATTCCCTATGGTGAATCCATCTATCGTGGTGGAGATTACGAAGGCGCCGATAACACAACGCAGCAGAATATAATTGGAAGACATTTGGGTGTGAGATTTGCGAAACCGAATACTCGAACCGCTCTATTCTCTTTCCCGCTCTATTATGCTCAAAACGATGGAGGTCTTGTGGAACAAACCCTTAGAGAAACATTCCGTTTCATTATTACCAGTTTTCCAATTGAAGATGAAGAAAGTGAAGGATTATTTGGAGGATTTTAATATAGCAATCGATATTACAATATGTTATTTTAGGGGACTTTCGATAGTCCCCTTTTTTTGAGCCCTTCGGCTTTCTTTAATGGGGCGACTTTTCTCCCGTCTGAACGGGATGCCTGGTCGCCGAGAAATTTTTGATATTGTTATTTTATTAATCTGGCATTGCAGGGAATTGCCGATTTTATCGGCAAGGAAAACAATGCACAAAAGACAGGCGAATGCCTGCAAAGAAAACACCTTAAAGGTGTCGGGCGAACATTTTTTCGAGTTGTGCTGTTGTGAATTTGATAACTGTTGGTCTTCCGTGCGGGCAGTGCAATGGGTCGTCGCATGCGAATAGTGCATCGAAAAGCGATTCCATATCTTCTTGAGTAAGCATCTGCCCTGCTTTTATCGCAGAATGACAGGCGATAGATGCGGCGAAACTTTTAGTGATTTCTGGCATCCTACCGCCCTCGGATATTTCCCGCATAATATCCATCAGAAGTGCGCCGTAATCTTGATTTCGCACAAACGATGGCACAGAAAGAATTTTCACCTTGTCGTTAGATATAATTTCGATTTCAAAACCGACATTTGCAAAGTCCTTTATAAACTGCATCAGTGTGGGCATCCAATGAGTCGGCAAAAATACATCGAACGGGAACAAAAGTCTTTGCCCGAATGACGATTCTTGTTCCAATGATTCGACTACTTTTTCATACAGAACTCTTTCGTGAGCGGCGTGCTGGTCTAAAAGCAAAACGCCATCGAGTGTTGCGGTTACTATATAAGTATTCATTATCTGCAAAAATTTCGGCTGCGAAGTATCCAGTGAATATTGTTGCTCACGAGTGCTGTCTATTATTTGATTTACCAATGTTCCCAACTGCTGTCCCGCCAGAGTGGAATTCGGTCGTATTTTCACACCGGGCGATTTCCGTTTCGGCTGAGGAAAATCGAGTCTCATCGGCTGCGAATCTATCGGTGGAGTTATATCGAATTGCGGCGATGGCTGTGCTGCGGGCGATGGCTTTGTGCCGATAGCATTGGATATAGCTCGATATACCGCACCGAATACACTTTCCTCGCGCCTGAACCTGACTTCGATTTTCGCAGGATGGACATTGACATCGACAAATTCCGGCGGACATTCGATAAAAATGAATGCAACTAAATATCTTCTCGGCGGTATAAAATTGAAAAATGCCCGTTTCGATGCCGCCGAAATCAATGCGCTTTTTATCGCTCGACTATTGAGAAAAAAATACTGGTCGGTCGCTCTCGCTCTGTGCAATGTCCTATCGCCGACAAAACCATAAATCGTGTATTCGGTGGAATTGTATTCTATCGGCAATAATTGCTCGGCGAATTCGGAGCCGAAAATCTGCTCGATGCGTTCCAAATATGTGCCTGTTGCGGGAGTGTAAAATGTTTCCCGCTCATCGCTTTCTACTTTGAATGAAATTCCAGGATTTGCCAATGCTAACCTCGTAATCCACAGTGAACACCGCGAAAGTTCCGATTTATCCGATTTGAGAAATCTTTTGCGAGCGGGGATTTTGTCGAACAATCCGCTTACAGTGACAGTTGTGCCTTTGGGAGCGCCTGCTTCATATTGTTCGATTATTTCGCCATTGTCGATTAAAACCTTGAAACCGATATCGCTTTTAATTTGTCGCGAAACGATTTCAGTCGATGATACAGATGCTATCGATGGCAATGCTTCGCCGCGGAAACCCATCGTTGTGATAGATTCGAGGTCGTCGGCATCATGGATTTTGCTGGTGGCGTGCCGTTGAATCGACATAAGCACATCTTCGGAAGACATACCCTCGCCATCGTCGGTTATCTGAATGAATTCCTTGCCGCCGTTTTTTAAAATAATTTCGATATATGTCGCATTCGCATCGATAGAGTTCTCGACGAGTTCTTTCACTATCGATGCAGGACGCTCGACAACCTCACCGGCAGCGATTCGGTTCGCAACCCAGTCGGGTAATTTTATTATATGATTCATTTTGCTGCTCGCTTTCTTCGACTATATTAAAATGTATATATTAAAAGCGAAAGTCAAGCGAGCAATTTGATTATTCGCACATTAAAATAAAGAACAAATCGAATAATTTTGATATTTCAGTGTAATATTTCAAAAAAGGAGAATAATAATGTTAACAAGAT
>JAGGZE010000129.1 GCA_021162205.1 bacterium | reverse complement strand
TTTATTAGAACGATGTATCAATTTATTTTTATCTAAAAAAATATGGAATAGAATTAAATGGAGCAGGGGAATATTTACTTAAAATGATTCGATTATTCCTAACAAGTTGACATAATGTTTCTATTAGGTTTATTATGATACACAAAAGAAATATGAAAAAAATAAATAATTTTGCTATTGACTTTATTATATGATTGATATAAAATTTTAGGTCAATTAAAATGGAGGTAAAAATGAACGGACAAAATGTCGATATAACCGAATTGAACGAGCGAATTAAGCGTGAATCTCAATTCGTAGAAAATTTGAAATCCGAAATGCACAAGGTAATAGTCGGTCAGCGACGCGTAATCGAACGGATTATAATCGGACTTCTCGCCGATGGCCACATTTTGCTCGAGGGTGTTCCGGGTATCGCAAAAACATTGATGATACGAACACTTGCAGACTGCATCGATGTCGACTTCAAGCGAATTCAGTTCACACCAGACCTTCTGCCTGCCGATATTACAGGAACACTTATTTTCAATCAGAAAACCGGTGAGTTCTATGCGAATAAAGGTCCGATATTTTCAAATTTCGTTCTTGCCGATGAAATCAATCGAGCACCTGCAAAAGTCCAATCGGCATTGCTCGAAGCTATGCAAGAAAGACAGGTTACAATCGGTGAAACGACATACAAAATTCCCGTGCCATTTATGGTGCTGGCAACAGAAAATCCAATCGAGCAGCAGGGAACATATCCACTTCCAGAAGCACAGGTAGATAGGTTTATGCTAAAAGTTATGGTGGATTATCCTCGTCGTGAGGAAGAACGAGCTATTATGGAATTGCACACGAAAATCCATCCGCCGATTGCACAAAAAGTAGTTTCGCCCGAACAAATTCTAAAAGCTCGCGAAGTCGTTAGAGATGTATATGTCGATGAGAAAATCGAGAACTATATTCTCGACATTGTTTTTGCAACACGATACCCAGAACAGTTTGGCATCGAGGATTTGAAGCCATTGATTGCATGGGGAGCATCGCCACGAGCTACTATGTATCTCAGAATAGCGGCGCAATCTCACGCATTCCTCGAACATCGCGGTTATGTTACACCAGAAGATGTTCGCGCGATTGCAATCGATGTGCTGAGACATAGAGTCATTATAACATACGAGGCGGAAGCGGAAGAAAAAAATTCCGAGGATATTGTCCGAGCAATTATGGCAAAAGTCGAAGTTCCATAGGTTTAACCCACCTTTAAGGTGTTTTTTGTGCGTTGCGTTTCTCCCCCGATTAAAAATCGGGGAATTAATTCATTGTAACGCTAGCTCAATAAATAATGTCTGAACTCTGATTTATGGATTATTCGGGTTATCCCCACCGCACCCTAATCAGTGGCGGTATTAGGAAATCCGTGAAATCCGTCAAATCCATTTAATCCAAGTTCAAATTCTTCTCATATTCATAATGTAATACAAAATGAATGCGTAAGAAAAAATTTGTCATTTAACATTTGGATTTTTGATTTAATTTGACATTATTTCTTGCAAAATCATATTTAATCGGTTAATCTTAATCGATTTTAATACATAAACAGGAGTTCGATATGAAAGTTAAGTTGCCTAATGGAGATATAATAGACATATCTGAAAATTCTTCGCCGCTCGATGTTGCGCAAAAAATTTCATCGGGACTTGCAAAACAAGCGGTAGTCGCATCTGTCGATGGTGAACTCTGGGATTTGAGCAGACCTATTCCCGACAATGACGAACCGAGTATCGTGGAAATCAAAAAGTTCGATAACGACGATGGTAAAAAAACTTTTTGGCATTCGACCGCTCATATTATGGCGTATGCGGTCAAAAATTTATTCCCCGATGTTAAAGTTACCATCGGTCCTGCTATCGATAATGGATTTTACTATGATTTCGATAAATCGGTGCCATTCACTCCAGACGACCTTGCGAAAATCGAGGCGGAGATGAAAAAAATTGTCGATGCGGATATGCCATTCGAGCGAACTGAAATCTCCCGCAATGAAGCATCTAAAATGTTCGAGTCGATGGGTGAAAATTATAAACTGGAACTTCTCGAGGCAATTCCCGATGACGAAACAGTTACGATATATACTATCGGCGGATTTGTCGATTTGTGCCGTGGACCGCATCTGCCATCGAGCGGATATTTAAAATGCTTCAAATTATTGTCAATTGCTGGAGCATATTGGCGTGGCGATGAGCGCAATCCTATGCTTCAAAGGATTTATGGCATATCGTTCCCGAAAAAATCGCAGCTCGATGAATATTTGAAATGGCTCGAGGAAGCTGAAAAGCGCGACCATCGGAAACTCGGCAAACAGCTCGACCTTTTCCTGATGAACAACGATGTCGGTCCGGGGCTCGTCCTCTGGACACCGAAAGGCACTATGATTCTCGAAATCATCGAAGCTTTCTGGCGGAAACAACATTTGAAAAACGGTTATCAACTTGTTCGTAGTCCGCATATCGGCAGGGAAAATTTGTGGCAAACCAGTGGACATCTCGATTTCTATGCCGATAATATGTTTCCTAAAATGGTTGTCGATGGTCAGGGATACTATATCAAACCGATGAATTGCCCGTTCCATATCGAGATATACAAGCGGAAACGATATTCGTATCGCGAACTTCCACTGCGTTGGGCGGAACTTGGCACGGTATATCGTTATGAGCGGTCGGGCGTGCTTCACGGATTGCTGCGAGTGCGCGGATTTACACAGGACGATGCTCACATAATCTGCCGAGCCGACCAGGTCGAGGATGAAATCGTGAAAGTGCTGAATTTTTCGCTGTTTATGTTGCGAAGTTTCGGCTTCGAGGATTTTCACATTTATATTTCCACTCGTCCAAAGGAAAAATCGGTCGGCGAACCACAAAAGTGGGAACTGGCTCAGGAATCGCTGAAAAAAGCTGTCGAGCGTGAAAATATTCCATTCGATATCGATGAAGGCGGCGGAGCATTTTACGGTCCGAAAATCGACATCAAATTAAAGGATGCTCTCGAGCGCGAATGGCAATTGACCACGATTCAATTCGATTTCAATCTTCCCGAGCGATTCGATATGACATACACTGCTCAGGATGGCTCTTTCCAGCAGCCGTATATGATTCACAGGGCATTGCTCGGTGCTATGGAGCGATTTTTCGCAACCTTGCTGGAACACTGCGGAGGCAATTTTCCATTGTGGCTCGCACCTGTTCAAGTGTCGGTTATGACTGTCAGCGAGAAATTCGTCGATTATGCGCAAGAAATTGCGAATGAGCTTATCGACAACGATATTCGCACCGAACTCGATGACAGCGACCAGCGAATCGGCTACAAAATACGCTCGGCGGAAGGTCAGAAAATACCATATATGATAATTGTCGGGGCTAAAGAAGAGCAAAATCGAAATATCTCTGTTCGCAAACATATAGCGGGCGATTTAGGTTCGATGCCACTCGGCGAGTTCATAGATAGATTGAAAAGCGAAATAGATAGCAAGTCTTGATGGTTTAACAATCTATAATAAAATTACTAAACACCCATCCGGGCAGGCGTTCGCCTGTTTTTTGTGCATTGCATTCCTCCCCGATTAAGAAATCGGGAATTCCTTGCAACGCCCGCTCAATCAAAATAACCATATCAAAATTTCCGAGCGACAATGAATTCCGACTTTGTCAGCAGAAAATTCGCCAATAAGAAGAACCGAAGGGCTCTATGTTAGTCTGATGCCATTTATTACGAGTTCAAATTTTTTATTCAAAAATTTGGCAGCTTTTCGTGCTTCGACCATTCGAGCCATAAAAATCTCGAAATATTCCATTACTGATGAAATATCCGGGTCTATTAAAATCGAAAGTTCGATTGTAGCGTTATTCGAGACAATCAATTTGCTGTCTCGCGCCGAATAGTTCACTCTATCGTGAATATCGAATGCAACAGTATTCGGATTTCTAACCCGTGAACGATGGACATCGGATTTATCTGCGATAATAAGCGCCGCTGAAATATCGGAGACTACATCGCCTTCCTCCTCGTGATGATTCCCGACTGCCGAAGCTATCTCCAAAACCTCGCCGAAATCCATGCCGAGTTCAGGCAAAAGATTCATTACAATGTGAGCGCTATGCTGAGCGTGGCTTCTTCGGTTCACAACATTTCCGACATCGTGCATATAGCCAGAAATTTCGGCAAGTTGAATTCGCCGCTCATCATAACCCAAATCCCGAAGCAATTGTCCAGCTCGTTTAGAAACTATTTTAACATGACGAAAACCATGTTCGGTATAACCGATTTGTTCGAGTGCTTTATCTGCGTGAGTTATCAATTCTTTTATATGCTCGTTCGATTTTATTTCTTCTAAAGTAATCATTTTCACCATCCTTTATTCCTCGATTCCCAAAATTATCCCTTCATCGCATTCAAAATTGTCGATTCATATAAATTTGATATTTCATCTATATTCCACTTATTTTCACCGATAACAATCGCTTTTTCATCTATTACATAGCCGAGTTTGGTCAAGGGGATATTCATTTCCAATGCTAATTTTTCAATACTATCGTTGTTTTTCGGGCGAACACCGATTAGGAATCGTGCCTGCGATTCGGAAAATAGCCATAATAATTTTGCAATCTCGAATTCTTTCGGTATATCGATTTTCGCTCCCAATTCACCCGAATTCATCGCACATTCGGCGATTGTAATACCGATTCCTCCATCGGATATATCGTGGGCATTCTCGACCAAACCGCTATCTATAGCGGAAAGCAGAAAATCTATATTCCGCTTATGACTATCCAATCGAATTTTGGGCGGTTTGCCAAAATATTTTCCAAACACAAGTTTTTGAAATTGTGAACCGCCTATTTCCGAAGAATCGGTCTCACCGAGCAGATAAATGCTATCGCCTGCATTTTGAAACGACATCGGAGTTATAGATTTCTCATCCTCGATAATCCCGACCATCCCGATTACAGGTGTCGGGAAAACCGCTGTTTTCGGCGATTCATTGTAAAAACTCACATTCCCACCTGTTACCGGAACATCGAGAACTTTGCAGGCATCGGAAATTCCATCGCAGGCACGGGTGAATTGCCACATCACCGCAGGTTTTTTCGGATTGCCGAAGTTCAAACAGTCGGTGATACCGATAGGTTTCGCTCCAACAGCGGCAACATTCCGAGCGGATTCCATTACTGCCAAAGCTCCGCCAACGAACGGGTCGAGATAAGCATAAGAACCGACGCAATCGGTAGATAACGCAAGAAACTGCCCCGTTTCCATTATCCGCATAATAGCCGAATCCGCAGAACCAGGAATAGCAATAGTTCGCACACCGACTTGATAATCGTATTGTCGATAAACCCATTTTTTCGATGCGATTGTAGGCGATGACAAAAGTGCTAAAAAGATACTTTGAATAAGCTCTTCGTCAGTGATTTCATCGCAAGATATATCAAACTTTTTCGATAATTCCAATTTATCCAATTTATCCCATTCATCCACAGGATTTTGCGAATTCAATTCATCGAACAGAACGGGTTTTTCCTGCGGCAAATCATACATAGGAGCACCTTCACCTGCATTGAGCATATCGACCGGAATTTCAGCATCGATTTCACCTTTCCACCAAAGACGCAAAATAGGTTCCGCAATAACTTTCCCGATAACAGCATAGTGCAAATCCCATTTGCGCAATAGCGCCTCGATTTTTGGCAGATTCTCATTCGTGGAAACCAAAAGCATTCGTTCCTGCGATTCGGAAAGCATTATTTCATACGGCGTCATTTCATCCTCACGCAGTGGCACAAGGTCGAGATTTAATTCGATTCCAACACCACCCTTAGCAGACATCTCAGCAGATGAACTTGTCAAACCAGCAGCGCCCATATCTTGCATACCGACCGCAAGATGTTGCTCGGCAATTTCCTGAGTTGCCTCGAGCAAAAGTTTTTCAGTGAATGGGTCGCCGATTTGAACCGATGGTCTATCCGATGCAGATTCCTCCGTAAGCTCATCCGAGGCAAACGATGCCCCGTGAATGCCATCTCTGCCAGTTGCCGAACCGATATATACAACAGAATTGCCAACACCGACTGCCTTGGCAGAAATCATATCTTCGGTATTAATAATTCCAACAGCCATAACATTTACAAGCGGATTGCCTGTATAAGCATAATCGAAACGAACCTCGCCAGCAACAGTCGGCACACCGAAACAGTTCCCATAAAACGAAATCCCGCGAACAACACCATCGAACAGATGACGAGAAATCGGGTCCTCGAGTTCGCCAAAATGCAACGAATCGAGCGATGCGATTGGATATGCACCCATACAAAATATATCTCGAAGAATTCCACCGACACCTGTCGCAGCTCCCTGAAACGGTGCTACAGCCGATGGATGGTTATGACTCTCGATTTTGAATGCAACAGCCCATTTATCCTTCAAACGCAATACACCAGCATTTTCAGCCCCCATCTCGGTAAGCGAACGGTCACTATGTTTGGGAAATCTCTTCAGATGAATAAGCGAACTCTTATACGAACAATGCTCACTCCACATAACTGAAATAATCCCGATTTCTGTATAGTTCGGTTCCCTGCCTAAAATTTCCAAAATCCGGGAATATTCCACATCAGATAATTTTAGTTTTCTAGCAATCTCTCTCATAGGTTTCCCCCACCCGTTCGGGTGTTTTTATCGTGCAACTTCCCTGATTGCAAAGCAATCATTCCTTGTTGCACCAGCGTTATAAAAGTTTTCAAAACCTTTTCTCCTATACGATTTCAACTGTTTGTAGGGATTCAAAATTTTGAACCCTTACAATAATTCGCCGGTTTTAATTTGAATAATGTAATCGTTCAGGATACAGTTGTCAAATAAAAATCACCCCTTCGGGCAGGCGTTCGCCTGTATTCTTTGTGCAACTTCCCTTCAGACAAAGTCTGAATTCCTTGTTGCACCCGATTATTCAAATAAATTATCAATCATATATATATATAAC